>JAZUPO010000029.1:0-17959 GCA_045605205.1 Victivallaceae bacterium | reverse complement strand
CCGGCCTTTTCAGCTTCGCTTTTGGCAGCGGCTTTGGCTTTGGGAGCAGGCTTGGCGGCAGGCTTGGCGGCTTCTTTGCGGGTGGCGGGAACGCCGGATTTCAACAACGGTCCCGGCACGCTGAGTTGCTGGGCAGGCTGCTGGGGAGCGGTCTGGGGACTGGATTGCATTTTTGCGGGATCCAGACTTTCAAGGCCGGGGGCACGGTCGGATTTTGCATCTTTACGGGTTTCGTAAAAAGCGGCACTGTTGGCACCGACAGCGTAATCAAGCTGAGCTTTGGCATTCTGCACGGCAATGTAGCTGGAAGCAAGTTTTGACTCGTAGGAAACAAGGTCACGCTGAGCTTCATTCAAACGGGTGAGTTCAGCGTTACCGGCACGGTATTCATCATCCACCAGATCACGCTGTTTAGCGGCCAGATCGCGGATCTTTTTGTTGAGCCGGGTCTGTTTCACTTCTTTGATGTAGTTGGCATAGGCAGTTCGGACATCACCCACCACGGTGAACCACTGGGCGGCAACATTGTAGTCTGCCACAGCAAGAGTTGCCTGATATTCACGCATCGTGTTGTAGCGGGCAAGACCGTTGAAAAGAGTCCAGTTCACGCTGAGACCGTAGGCAATGGAAGAAGAATTACCGTAGGTATGAACTTTTTCAGTACCCCAGTTGCGGTAGCTGGTGGCATCGGTACCGAAGCCCATTTCAAAGAAGGCACTGACAGTGGGGGAATAGGCACTGTAGGTCTGGTAAAGCTGATAACGGGCAGTTTCAAGCTGGGTACGGTATCCCTTGAGGTCGGGACGGTTGGCAAGAGCGGTGTCAAGGTAAATTTCAACCGCAGGCAGATCGTGGAAGTTCAAATCAAGTTCAATGGGGAACTTGACGTGAGCGGGCAGAGTTCCTTCGGGGTAACCCATCAGAACGGCGAGGGCATACAAAGAAACATCGTAGGTGTAATCGGCGTTGATCATATCCACGTCGGCACTGTTCATCAGGATCTCAAAGTTCAGCACATCGCTCAAGGGAACGGCACCGGCCTGGAATTTGTAATTGGTGTCTTTCAGAGAGATCTGCTGGAATTTGCGGTTTTCTTCGGCAATGCGGCGCTGGGCAATGGCCAGAAGAACGTTGTTATAGGCCTGAGCAACGGCATACATCATCTTGCGGCAGTAGTCGGCATCCATCGTCTTGGCGTATTCAACACTGCTCTTTTTGGCGAGAATGTCGAATTCACGGGACAGACCGTCAAAAAGAGTCCAGTTGACGCTCAAACCCAAGTCGGTGCCGAAGCTGTCTGTGCGGGGGTGGTGACCGCTGGCAATACCCATATTTTCAGTTCCCCGGAGCCAGGTGTGGCCGTTGGAAAGGGAGTAAGAGGCAGTGATTTTCGGTGCCCAGGCACCCATCGCCTGATAGTAGCGGAAACGGGCCGCTTCTACGGAATGATGGGCGGCAATGTAGGTCGGATTGTTCTTGAGAGCGATTTTTTGAGCCTGATCGAGAGTCAGTTTTGTGATGCCGTCAAGGAGTTTGTCGGCCTGATCTTTTTCACGGTGAGTGTAGCTGTCCCCCAGAGCTGCTTTGGGAACAGGAGCATAGTTGTAGCAGCCCCCGACGGCAACTGCGGCGACAAGAGCAAGAACTCTTACGGCAAATCTTTTTGTCTGTTTCATAAGACTGAAATTCCCCTTTCAAAGACAATGTTTCGGTACTTTTGATTATTATAGCATTGTTTTTAAATTTTTTCAACCCCAAACTCTAAAAAAAAGCCATTTTTATGAGGTTTTTTCTGAAAAATGACTCATCGGTCATTTTTTTGTGTCACGGGAGATAAGCTGCTGCCGTCCGGCGTTTTTGCTCTTGCTGCTTCAGAAAAGTCCGCTTGCGGTTTTTGCCGCAGCAAGCAGCCGGAGTTTGTCTTCAGAAAGCCGTTCCGGCAGGGAGCCTCCAATGCTTTGAACCGTCCGCTGATATTGGGAAAAAAGTTCATCTTCCGGGAGCCAGGCGGGTTCTGCGGTCACTGTATCAAGCTCCCTGATAAGTTCAAGGGCAAGGGAACGGTAAAAGAGATCCAGCAGGGAATCACTGCCTTTGGAATCTGCAAGGGCCCGGTGGTAAAAAGTCATCGCATTAAGGTGGAGCACCCGGGTACGGGGATAGTTGGAACACATCAGATTCCAGGGCACATTATCAGAAAGCGTTTCATCGCCGCCGCTGCGGAAATCGCTCCGCAGCAGCACAGCGGGCATATCCACCATCTTGGCAAAACAGAATTCCACCACTGTGCCGGAATCAAGATCGGCTCCGTCAAAGTTGGCAACGATCAGATCGCATTCAAAGAGCAGTTCAAAATCGGCATCACGGATACTTTTTGTACTTCTCTGACTGACTTCACATTCACCGTCCTGAGGCAGCATAACCTTGTAACGGTTGCCGGAAAATTTTTCAACGGCCCGGGCAAAGAGCAGATTTCCGGCAAGATCTTTGGCATCAAAAAGGTCTCCTGCGAAATAGATTTTCAACGGTTGTGTCATAGTCAGGAGCCCTTTTATTTCCGGAGCAGTATTTCACCTGCCGCAGCAGGTGAGACAGTGTCGATAAATCTGCCTTTGCCGTAAACAGAAGCCCGTTTCAGAGGACGGGTCTTTTCGATCTGCACGGAGGTGATTTTTCCTTTGCTGATAGCCAGCTTGAAAGGTGCCCTGTCGTAATGATATCCCTGATAGCCGGTCATAAAGTTGAATTCGACACGGGAACCGGGTTTCCCCTTGAGCGTGTATTTCTTTTTGAACTGTTTTTTTGCTTTGGTGGGCAAAGAATAAAGTTCAAAAGAAACTTCAGAACAGCCATCAAGAACCATTGAAACAGTGTACCACCCGGGGAGCAGCGGAGCAGATTCAGCACTTTCGCTGTTCCACAAATTGATGACTTCAACACCGATCTTTCCCTTGCCCGGGGATACTGCCGGAAGAGTCATTTCTTTTTTCAATACCGGTACGGCAATGGCGGCAAGGATCTTGTAGCCTTGGGCTGTGGGATGAGCACCCCTGAGATTTTCTCGCTTTTTCCAGTTGTCAAGACGGGATCTGAGGGGCTTTTCGTATTCGATCCAGACAACTTTGCCGGAGGGAAAGAGTTTTTTGAATTGGGAACGGAGTTTGGCATTGATCAGGGAACCGGTGCGTTCACGGACGGTGGATTCGCCGTTGGGACCGAATGGACTGGGCAGAATGGAACCAAGAAAAACCTTTTGGGTGCATTTTCTTGTCAGAAGGGCATTGACGATCTTTACGATTCTTTCAACGGCGGCTGAGGCGACTTTTTCGGAATGTTCATCCTTTTTGGCCGCCGCCGCATCGTTGACGCCGATCAGAAGATGATAGTAAGGGGCATCCGGGATCCGGACGGGATCTGTGACCCGGCGCAAGACCCGGGTGCTGGAGTCACCGCCTTCACCGGCGTGGGAGTAACCCAGAATACCTGTATGGGTTCCCGCAAAGGCAAGCTGGGGGAAAAGTTTGAGGAATTCACCTCTGAAGTGATCTCCTGCCTGGGCCCAGGTGACACTGTCGCCGATCATACACAATATGGCCTGCCGGCCGGCAAGATATTCTGCCTCGGCGGCTTTGAGGGGCCGCAGGACTTCAAGTTTTGAAGTGATGCCGTCGTTGGAAAGTTTGTCGTAGGTGCACACAGGGATCTCGCCGGATGGTGCTCCCTGAAGCAGAGCTGCCGTCAGGAAAGTTCCTGCGGTGAGAAAAAGGTTTTTGAACATTGTAAGTTTCCTCCGGAATTTATTGTTTTTTACACTTTTATTCAAATATACCACAACTTAACGGATATTCAACAGGGAAAAGTGAAAAAATGCTTGCAAATATTTTTTTTCAATATATATTAAGAGGACAATGAAAGCGGAAAATTTTTCCGGATATATATTTTTCTGAAATTTCTTAAAGGAGTAAAAAAATGCTCAAAGCCGGTTATGCCCAGGAAGTCATCACCCCTCCCGCCGGAGTGGATCTCGCAGGCTATTTCAACATACGCCTCAACACCGGTATGTATGATGACCTCTATGTCAAAGTCGTTGCTATGGAAATCGACGGCAAACGTACTGCTCTTGTTTCTCTGGAACTTTGCAGCATCACCAAAGTGATGTTTGATGCCATTAAAACCCGGATCGATGCCGAATTCGGTGAAGGGCTTTATGAAAATATGCTCATCTGTGCCACCCATACCCACACCGGTCCCAGATTCCTCAACAAGGAACAGCAGCCCAATGAAGTGACCCAGTATGCCTTTGATCAGACCGTCGATGCCGTCGTCCGGGCCGTGAAAAGGGCCTTTATGAGTCTGCTGCCCGCTGAACTTGAGGCAACAAAGGTTTTCAACAATCCCTACGGTTTTGTCCGCCGCTACTGGATGACCAGCGGCGATATCGTTACCAATCCCGGCTGGCGGAATCCCAATATCGACAAACCGGAATGTGATTATGACCGTACCATCAATATCCTTGCTCTCAAGCAGTGCGGACGGTTGGCCGCTCTGATCTGCAACATCGCCAATCACGGCGATACCATCGGCGGAAATTTTGTTTCTGCCGACTGGTACGGACGTTTTGCCCAGGCTGTGCAGCACGAACTCAAGTCCAGTCTGCCCGTTATGGTGCTGGATGACGCTTCAGGAAATATCAACCACTTTGATTTCCACCAGCAGATCAATCAGACCGGTTATCACGAAGCAGTCCGCATCGGCAGAGGATATGCCAGGATCGTTCTGGATGCCCTGGCTGATCTCAAACCCGTTGCCGCCCATAAGCTCCAGATCAAAAATACGACTGTGACGATCCCCCACCGTCAACTGAGTGATGAAGAAGTCGCCGCCGCACAGAATATTCTCGATACTGTGCCCGATATCAAGAAGGAAGGGGACTTTGAAAGTCAGGACCTTGCCAATAAGGTTCCTGCGGCTTTGCGTTATTTCGCCCAGAGAGCATTGGATTGCAAGGCCAAGAGCACTCCTTCTCACGAATGCCGCCTGACCACTATTGAGATCGGCGATAAACTGGCATTTTTCTCTCTGCCCGGTGAGCCTTTCAACGGCATTGCCGAAGCGATCCGCAGTGCCAGTCCCTATGAATACACCTTTATCGCAGAACTTGCTCAGTCACCTTCAGGCTATGTGCCTATGGCAGAGTGTTTCGCCCGGGGCGGTTATGAAGTCCAGCCCGGTGTCGATACCGTTGCCCCTGAAGCGGCTCAGGCTATTATTGATGCTTCTGTCAAAAATATCTGATCCCTGCAGCAAAAACAAAACCCTTTCCCGCTCCGCCGTTTTCCGGCAGAAAAGGAAAGGGCTTTTTTATTGGCCCTGTATCTTATTTACGGGAACGGTAAAAAAATGCCCCCCGGCCGTTGCCGTCAAAGGTGACCCAGACAATGGCCTTATCGTTGAAATAAATATCCCCCCGGCCGCCTGTGGCGAGAGCGATCTCATTTCCGGCAGCATACATCTTGCGGCCGCGCAGTTCGGCATCGGCCCGGCGCAGCAGCACATAAGCAGGTTCTGAAGCGTTGCGGAACTCACCGCAAACACTGTTGTTCCCCAGGCGGGTAACGGCGGTAATCTCTGCACCGCCCGGCAGAGAAGGCAGTTCAGAGGGCCATTCAGCAGGAGCGGGCAGCTGTCGGGGGACCGTCATACGGAAACAACTGAGAGGACGGCCCTTACGGGAGGAAACAAGTAAAAATCTTTCCACCGTTTTTTCTGAGAGTTTTCTTTCAAAACGGACTGTGCCGCCGGAAACATTCAAATTGTCCACTTTGAGTTTTTTCAGTTGCAGAACGATCTCTTCAATGTCTCCCCGGACGGCGGAAACTTTGACCGTCGCAGGAAAGGAGTTGACACTGATCCGGGAGGTGTAAAGCACCTTTTCCATTCCGGGCAGGATCCCCGGAAGTCTGTCGCTCCCGGAACCGCCCCGGCGGCCGGGACCCAGCCAGTAAACTTCAGCACAAAGGGGAAAAAACATTCCCGCAAGAAGCATTGTCAGCAATATTTTTTTCATAGGTTACAACTCGCATATTTTCCGGAGCACCACTCCTGTCCACACTATATTTTCTTTTTCCGCCGGGAAACATTTTCCTCCCGGTTCGTCACTGAAAAACCAGTAAGTTCCGTTGATCTTTCTCAACCGCTTGCAGACCGCTTTCAAAGAACCTTGCAAAAGAGGATCGAAAATCGCAACAACGATCTTGTTTTCAGGGATCTCTTTCAAGTTTTCCTGACGGTGTACCACCAGCAGATCCCGGTCACACACCAAAGGTGCCATCTGCTGTCCCTGGACCCGGAGCAGCAGATGCTCCAATATTCCGTTCCGACACACCAGTTCCGGATCCCTTTGAAGCTCTTTCCACTCAATGACCGGCGATGAGGACAGCTCCTGTTCCAGAATGCCGGGGCAGAGGAACTTTTTGAGCTTCAGCCAGTTGGCATCTGAAACCGTATGTACCTTGCCGCTCAGATAGCGGGATATATTGGATGGGGATATGTCAAGTTTTCTTCCCAGATTCCCGGCGCCGCCCAGACGTTCAGCGGCCCGGTGCAAGGCCAGAATGATGCTGCCATCAAGTTTCATCTCGCAAAAGTCAATTCCTCTCCGGGGGCAATTTCCGGAAAATTTGACTCCGGGGAAAGCCCTTATCTATAAAATAGTACGTCCGGTTGCTTATTGCAAATTTTTTTTGAAAAAACTGTTGAGAATTGCACGGATGCAATTATATTGTCTTTTCAGAGGAGCTTTTTGCAAGGAAAAATGCACGGATGAATGGAAAATGAAAAAATTTATCCTGACATTTTTGTCACTTGCGGAAAGGAAAAATTGCATTATGAGTAAGTATGACGAAAAGATCAGGAACTCTTTTGAAGAGATCCGCAAGTGCTACCTTGCTTTGTGTCCCGAAAGTGAGATCATTGCAAAATTGGGTATTTCCCGGCGTACCTTTGACCGCTACCGGAATGAGTTTCCGGAATTCCGGGCACTGATCGATGAGTGCCGGGAAGAGGCGGCGGCAAGAGCCGCTGAAGAGGTGGAAAATGCCCTGCTTAAAAGAGCCACAGGATATGACACAGGCGGAGAAACACCCAAACACATTCCTCCGGATGTCCGGGCAGCGATCTTTTATCTGAAAAACCGCCGCCCCGCTCTCTGGAAAGAAAAACAGGAAATCGCGGTTTCCGAATTGCCGGAAATACACCTGACTGTCGAAGAAGCGGAATTGTGAAAAATTTGATCTTGCCCAACATATTGCACAAACAAAAAAAGAGGAGTTTTTTATTGTGTCAAATCCAGGATATCTTTTCAGACGCCGTCACCCCGATTATCTGAAAAATGAAGCCGTTTACCGCCACTGTGCCGAGGCTTATTACGGCGGCAGTGCCTATCTTGAAAAAACATTGATCCGGCATATCTCAGAGATCGATGTCGAATTCGCCGAAAGAAAACGGCGGGCTTATTACTTCAACTATCCCCGGAACATCGCCGACCGCATCACTCAATATGTCCTGGCAGTTTCTCCGGTCAGAACCGGGGCGGATCCTGCTATGGTGGAGGATTGGAGCAGAACCGGAATGAGAACAAATGAGGTGATGAGGAAACTTTCAACCTGGCTCACCGTTTACGGAACAGTATGGGTACAGATAGATGCTCCCTGTTTTTCCGGCCCCGTCAGCAGAACGGCCGCCGCCGCCGCAAAGCTCAGGCCTTATGTCAGAGTCCTTTCGCCTCTTGACGTTACCGATTGGGGGTATGGACGGGACGGACAGCTGGAGTGGGCGGTCATCCGGGAAGAGCATTATGATAACCCTGATCCCTTTAAGGAAGGAGAAAAAATCACCTGCCTGAAACTGCTCCGCCGGGGCTCCTGGCATTTGTACACCTGCCGGGGCGGCGAATACCGGGAAACTGCCAACGGAAAATTGCCGGGAAAGGAATTGCCCCTCTTTCAGGTTTCAGAAACAGAAGGCCCCCACGGCTCAGAAGGTCACTGGTTTGAAGATGCTGTGCGGATCGCAGAGGCGATCTTTAACAATGAATCCGAATCTCAGATGAATATGGTCAAACAGATGTTCGGTTTGCTGGTGGTTTCCGAAAGTTTCGCCCGGGGAGCTCTGCCCGGCAAGCAGGAACCGCAGCTGTCATTTGCTTCGACTGTCGCCCGCTCTGCCGCCGTCATCGAATCGGTGGAAGAAAAAGGGATCAGCCGCTACATCAGTCCTTCCGGAGTGCCCGGGACTTTGCTGAGACAGGAAAATGAAGCCTTGAAAAAAGAACTTTTTGAATTGGCCGGCCTGAGTGTTTCATCTTACAGCCGCGATGCCCAGAGTGCCGAATCAAAGGCGTGGGATTTCCGCAACGCCAGCTGTTTCCTTGCCGCCCGGGCAGATCTGCTGGAGCAGAGTGAACAGAGAGCCTGGGAACTGCTCCACCTTTTTGATAACTCCATTCCGGTGCCCGCAGTGGTCTACAACCGGGAGTTTGCCGTCAGAGAACTGGAAAAAAGCATTGCAAGTTTGCTGCAGCTTTCCAATCTGGATGCCGGAGAATCATTCAAACAGAGTATCAACAAGACGGCAATCGAGATGCTTTCAAGTATATCCCCCCTGCCGGAAAGAGAAAAACTTGCTTTGCTTGAGGAAATCAGCAGCAAAAAATAATTGTGTCCGCGCGGGAATACTTTTTCAGAACCGGAGTGATGAGGAGCATTCCGGAAAAGTTCCCGCATATTGTAAAATGCCTTGAAAAGAGGAGGAAAAATGAATCTCAAAGAGGCAATCAATGCACTGCTTTCGGGCAGGGATATCCCCCCTGAAACCCGGGAGCTGCTCGCAAGGTTTGACCCGGAGGCACTCAAAGAGGAGTTGAGTGCCCTCCACAGTCAGCTTGAAGAGCAGGAAAATGCCAAGCTCAGCACAGAAGAACTGCTCAAAAAGCAGCTCGATACCGCACTGAGCGAAAAAGAGGAACTGCGTCAGCAGCACGAAACATTGCTGCGTACCACTCTTGTCCGTCAGCTGGCAGCGGAGTACGGATGTGAAGATCCCGATTATCTGGATTTTCTCGCAAGAAAACAGAATGTGGATCTTAAAGATTCCGAGGCCGCCGCTGAATTTCTCAGAGGGGCCGTCCGGAACAGTCCCTACTGTTTCCGTGCTTCTGTTCAGCCGGGTTCCGGCTCAGGGACTCAAACAGAAAATCCTTTCCCCGCAGAAGAAGGAGAGCTGGGGAGCGACAGGATCTCCCGGATCGTCAGCAGTTTGAACTCTGCTCCGGCAATGCCGTAAAAAAAGTTCTTTAACGATATAAAAATTCCATACTCAGAGGTTAAAACAATTATGTTGTACAGTTACAGTTTTTCCAATCGCAAACGTGATCTTTCTGACATTCTTTCAACTGTTGTCAAAGAAGAACCCCGCTTTATTTCCAACTTCAAAAACGTTCCCGACGCCCGGATGCGCAAGCACGAATGGCTGGAAGATCAGATGCAGGGGCGTTCAATCACTGCATCCGCCATCGCTTCCGGAGTCCTTACCGTAGGAGCCGCTGATGTTGCAAAGGTCAAAGCAGGAACTTTGCTCGCCCTTGAAAATACCTCCGCCCTTTTTGCCGTGACCGCTGTCGGAACTTCCTCTGTGACGGTGGAACTTGCTGCCGCCAACGGTTCAGAACTTACCGTCGCTGCTTTGCCTGCCGGGGGTGGCGTTTTCAAAGTGATCTCAACCCCTATGGGCGAAGGAAGCATCAACGGCGACGGTGAAGAAAATTATGCCCACTCCAATGCCGAATACAACACCACTCAGATCTTCCGTAAAGAGATCGTTTTGAGCGGTTCCGCTCTGGCAGTGGGCGTCTACGGCAGTGCTGACAATCAGCTCAACCGGCAGACCGCTTTTGCCCTCGCCGATCTGGCCCGGGATCTGAACCGGGTGGCCCTTTTCGGCCGCCGGGTGGAACCTGCTCCCGGTGTCAAAGGCGAAGCAGGCGGCCTCTATGCCTTTGCCGCAGGCGAAGGCGGTTTGTGCATCGATGCCGATTCCGGTGCCATCGACAGCTTCATTATCAATGACGGTGCTCAGGCTGTTCTGGGAGCGGGCGGCGAACCCACTCAGATCCTCTGTTCTCCCGGACAGGCCCGGATCATTTCAAATGAATACCGCAACAATTTGCAGATACTCCGTTCCGACGACCGCAGGGGAGCTTATGTGGCGGTCATCGTCAACGATATCAACGGCAAAGGTATGACCATTATGGCTGATCCCGATATGCCTGATACCGAAGCGTGGATCATCGACCCCGAAGGTTTCGGTCTGGCCAGTCTGCAGGGACGGGGCATCAGCGATGAAGATTCCACTCCTTCCGGATTTGACGGCATCCGCCGCACGGCTCTGGGGGAACTGACCTTTGAGTTCCGCAACGCCAGGCAGCGTTGCTGCCGGATCAAAAATCTGATGGGTTCCGCTGAAGCATTGAGTGTGCTCCGCGCCGACTGATAAAAGTGTGCCGCCTCCTTTCTCTTTCTGCTGTGCCGGGAAGAGAAAGGAGTTTTTGGAAGAGGTGAAAAAATGAGTATTCCGGAAAAAATTGAACATTTTATCGCTTCCCATCTTGCGGGAGCTTTGTATACTTCTGCCGACCCGGATCAGCGCCGTGCCGCATTGACGATGGCAGAACACGATGTCCTCTGCCATACGGGAAAGGCTGTGGATAAAGAGTCCGATCTGTTTGCCGCCGCCGTGGGGGAACAGGCCATCTATCTGCTTCTCAACTGCAACCGCCTGATGACTCCTGCAAGAGAGATCGTTTCAGAAACCGTCGAAGGGGCCGGAAGTGTGACCTATGCTTCAGGCGAGTTCCGCGGATTCTTTTCGCCGCGGGCACTGGAACTTTGCAATGCTCTCAAATCCGGTAAAGTCACTTTGCAGAGGGGATGAAAAATGAGAAAATATAATGAGTCAAAAGCCTGTTACGGAACCTTTGCTTCACAGGAAAAGTGCAAAAACTGTGTCTATAAAAAATCCTGTGAGTTCTATACCAAAAGCACTTCCGGTCTCAGCGGAAGGCAGGGATTGGTGAGTCTGGACAATGCCGCCGGTGAGTGGATGCCCGATCCTGACTGCCGGATCCCCGGAGAAGAGGAGCTCCCCCCGCAGTTCCGGGATGAGATGATCGCGGCCCTGGCAAGAATGCTTAAATGGATTATGTCCCTTGACGGCTATACCTTGGGGATCGTGGCTGAAATGATTGCCCCTTCTCAACAGCGTCCCGGCGGCGTAAGCCTGACTTATCTGGCAGAACTGCGGGGATGTACAAGGCAGTCTATGCACGAAAAAATGGTGGATTCTGTACTGCGGTTTCCTGAATTGTCCACATTGTTTCAAACTGCTTTGCGGCGGGTGGGCGGACTGAAAAGCAAATTCAAAAGCTGCGGTCACAGCTCCGGGAGCCGGTAAGCGTATATGGGAGTTTTTAAATACAGTCCCGCCCAGCAGGAGGCTTTGAGCCTGCTGGGGTCAGGGGCCCGTTTCTGTTTACTCTACGGAGGCAGCCGTTCCGGCAAGACCTTTGTGCTCTGCTGTGCTCTGGTGGTCAGAGCTTTGAAAGGAGCCGGTTCCCGCCACGCAGTGATCCGGCGGCACTTCAACGGCGTCCGCAGTGCAGTGGGCAACGACACGATGCCCAAAGCACTGCACTGCCGTTTCCCCGGAGTTCAATATGAATACAGCAAAACTGATTCAGTGTTCCGGTTTTCCAATGGGTCGGAAATTCAGCTGGTCGGACTGGATGATGCCCAGCGGGCGGAAAAAATATTGGGCAGAGAGTTTGCCACGTTGTATTTCAACGAGTGTTCCGAATTGGATTTCGGCAGTGTGCAGACGGCTTTGACACGGCTGGCTCAATATGTGCCGGGACTTTCAAACAAAGCCTTTTTTGACTGCAATCCGCCGGGAAAGTCACACTGGAGTTACAGGATGTTCGTCCAGAAACTCAATCCCGCCGACAATACTCCCCTTGCATTGCCGGAACAGTACGCAATGATGCGTATCAATCCCGTGGACAACAAAGAGAATCTGCCTCCCGGATATATTGATGATACTCTGGGGACTCTTTCTCTGCGGCAGAGACGGCGGTTCCTCGAAGGACAATGGCAGGATGAAGTGGAGGGAGCTTTGTGGAACAGTGAAATCATCGACCGCAACCGGGTGGTGAATCCACCGGAACTGCTCCGGGTGGTTATCGGAGTCGATCCCGCTGTAACAGCCGGGAAAAGTTCCGACTTGACCGGCATTGTGGGTGCGGGAACTTCAGCGGACGGACACTATTATATCCTTGCTGACCGCAGCTGCCGGGTCAATCCCCTTGAATGGGGACGGGAGGTCATCAAACTTTACCGGGAACTTAAAGCAGACCGGGTCATCGGTGAAGTCAATAACGGCGGAGACCTTATCCGGACGATGCTTTGTGAGCTCTCTCCGGGATTGCCCTTTCAGGCGGTTTCCGCCCGCCGGGGAAAAGTTCTCCGGGCGGAACCTGTGGCGGCACTCTATGAAAAGAATCTTGTTCATCACGCAGGCGTTTTTACTGATTTGGAGGAAGAAATGTGCTCTTATTCGCCTCTGACAGCTGTGAAGTCTCCTGACCGGCTTGATGCTCTGGTATGGGCGGTCGCGGCTCTTTCAGAACCCCGGGAAAAACGGTTTATCCTGGCATAATTTCAGTAAAATTCCCCTTGAAAAAACAGATGCACCGCCTTATATTATAGGTAAAGTTATTTTTTGGGGGAAATTATGTCAGAGATCAAATCTGTTTTTGCAAGAGAAATTCTTGATTCCCGGGGGGCTCCCACCCTTGAAGTGGAAGTCGAAACCGCCCGGGGCATTTTCGGCAGAGCTTCCGTTCCTTCCGGAGCATCCAAAGGGGAACGGGAGGCTCTTGAACTCAGAGACGGCGATAAAAAGCGTTTCCGGGGCAAGGGAGTCCTCAAGGCAGTGTATAACGTTGAGGAACTTATCGCCCCTGAAATAAACGGTATGGACATTTGTGACCAGTGGGGTATCGATCAGGAAATGATCGACCTGGACGGCACTCCGGAAAAATCCCGGTTGGGGGCCAATGCCATACTGGGAGTTTCCCTCGCCTGTGCCAGGGCTGCGGCACTGGAACTGGGATTGCCCCTTTACCGTTATGTGGGGGGAACAAATGCCCGGATCCTGCCGGTGCCTCTGCTTAATGTTTTCAACGGCGGAGCCCATTCCGGAGCTCCGGTGGCCTGTCAGGAGTTTATGCTCCGGTGTAAAAAGGCTGACAGCTTCGCCGATGCCCTTGAAATGGCAAGTGCCGTCATCGCCTGTCTGCGTGAACTTCTGCAGGAAAAAGGATATTCTGTCACTGTGGGCGATGAAGGGGGCTTCGCTCCTGCCGGATTTCAAGGTGGAACCTGTGCTGTGCTGGAACTTCTCAACCAGGCTGTTGAAAAAGCTGCCCTTGCTCCCGGAAAAGAGATCTCCATTGCCATTGATATGGCGGCAAGTTCCTTTTTCAAAGAAGGAATTTACGACTATTCCGTGTTTGAAAAACAAGGAGCAAAACTGACTGCTGATGAACAGATCGCATTTATCAAAAAATTAGTGCACGGGTACAACGTGGATTCTGTTGAGGATGCCCTCGCCGAAAATGAGTGGGACACCTGGCATACCCTTACTGCCGAACTCGGTTCTCAATGTCAGCTTGTCGGAGATGACCTTTTTGTGACGAATGTTGAACTGCTTAAAAAGGGCATCGCTGAAAAGTGTGCCAATGCCGTCTTGCTCAAACCCAATCAGATCGGTACTCTGACAGAGTGCTGCACGACCGCTCAGCTGGCTCAGCGCAGCCATTTCAACACCATTATGAGTCACCGTTCCGGGGAGACCTGCGACAGCTTTATTGCTGATCTGGCGGTCGCTTTGGGGACCGGGCAGATCAAAGCCGGTTCTCTTGCCCGCAGTGAACGCCTTGCCAAGTACAATCAGCTGCTCAGAATTGAGGATCAGCTGGGGGACGGGGCGTTGTTCGGAACATTTTAAGCCGGAAAATTTCAAGTGAAATTTTTTACCCCTGCAAATTAAAGGAATAAATAAAAATGATCGACCTTACCAAACCCTTTCTTGAAAAAGGCGAAAAAGTTATCTGTCTCGGTGACAGTCTGACTGCCGGAGAAAATTCTTATGTGAAATACCTTCAGGCTCTGCTGCCTGACAACACCGTCGTCAATGCCGGACGGGGCGGAGATAAGACCCCCTGGGCTTTGACCCGTTTCCAGCAGGATGTTATCGACCAGGCACCCGATGCTCTTTTTATCTTTCTCGGTGCCAATGACGCCGCTGTGGGCCGGGGATGCTGGGCAGATGAACCCACCGTCACTCCTGAGGCCTTCCGCTGCAATCTGGTCTGGATGGCACACCTCTGCCATTTGAAAGGGATCAAAAAGATCTCCATTGCCACGCCTTTCGGGCTGGAAGGCCCGGCTTACGAGGCTCACGGCGATATTATTGCACAATATTACCTTGCCGCCCGGGAAGCTGCCGATGCAATGGGAGCTTATTCCGTGCCCTTGGATTCTCTCTTTTTCAAGATGCGGGGCAATGCTCCCTTGAGCGAATGCGTCGTCACCCGTGACGGCACTCATCCTCTTGCTCCCGTGCTCGAAGATATTGCCAAAGCAATCGTAAAAGCGTGGAATATGTGATGAAAAAGCGTCCTTTGATCGGAGTGACGGGGGTATATGCCCGTCAGGGGGTGAGTACCCTCTATCCTCATCCGCAGGAATATTGTCAGGCTGTCCACGATTTCGGCGGCATACCTGTGACGATTCCGGCTTTTCTTACAAAAGAGGAGTCTTTACGCTATCTTGAATATGTGGATGCGATGATTTTTATCGGCGGCCCTGATATTCCGTCTCATTTGTACGGCGAAGAACCTCTGACAGAATATTGCACCTTTCTGCCGGAGAAAATCGCTGAAGCTCATCTGGCACTTGTCAGCCAGGTGCAGCAGAGCGATATGCCTTTTATCGGCGTCTGCCTCGGCTGTCAGGAACTCAATGTGGGTTCCGGCGGCAAGCTGATCCAGCATCTTTACGATCTGACTTCCCGTCACCGCAACACTTATGTGGATCAGGACACCAACAAACGTCCCGATACCTATCACTTTGTGGAAGTGGCAGAAAATTCTCTGCTTGAAGAACTTTTCGGTTCCCGGCGTATCAGAGTCAACTCCTGTCATCATCAGGCGGTGGATCCTGACTATGTGAGCAAGTGCCGGATCACTGCCAGAAGTACCGAGGACAATGTGGTGGAAGCTATTGAATTCAGCGATCGTCAATTCGGTTTGGGAGTCCAGTGGCATCCTGAACGTATCGACGATTGGGATCACCGCAAGAGGATCTTTGACGGACTCATTGCTGCGGCACAGAAATTCCACAGCTGAACACAATATCCGCTCTAAACTTAAAAGTCTGCTGCAGGTTTTCCGGAAAGGCTCGGTTCCCATTACGGGGAGGTAAGAAAACTATTTTCCCCAGAAAGTTTTTACAGACCGGTTTTAATTTTTGACTTTTTGTCAAAAATTAAAAGCGTGACTGAAAAAGGTTTTCCGGCTTCGTTGAACTACGCCGTGACAAGGGGAAAAGGGAACTTCAGTTTTCGATTCTCGCAGCTAGTTACAGCTGCGAGTTATTCCGAAGCCGACGTTTCGGCTCGCCCCAACTCCTTTCACCCTTTTTACCACCCTTTATCGTGAACAGCGTTTTTCAGAAAGAGGGCAAAGATGATGATGCTCCAGAGGATGTAGCTGTGGTCCAGTTTTCCTGACTGATGCTGCTGCCAGAGGGTTTTAAGAGTTTCCGGATTCAGGAATCCGCTTTGGAGCAGTTTTTCCGAAAAGAGCAGTTCTTCAGCACTGTTGTGCCAGCGGGTTCTGAGAAGTGAGGCGACGGGAACACCGAATCCCTTTTTGGGGGCGGAACGGATCTCCGGGGCGAGAAGATGACCGAAAGATTCTTTGAGGATGCTTTTGCGTTCTTTGCCGCAAAGTTTCATTTCCCAGGGGATACGGGCGGCAAATTCCACAACTTCCCGGTCGAGGAAGGGGGAACGCACTTCAAGACTGTTTGCCATTGAACTGATATCCGCTTTAGGTAGAATGTCGCCCGGCAGATAGGTGTGCAGATCCATTTCTGAAAAAATTTCCCCTTTGTCTCTTGTTGTGAGCGTCCCGGCGTTACGCCGGAATCTTTCGGCGCCGGAAGAACAAAGCTGACTGTAAAACTCCTGTGAAAAAAGTTTGTGCCGGAGCGTTTCAGGAGCTCTGTCAAGAATGGCAAAGTAACGGTTCTTTTCTTCCGTGCAGCTGATACGCAGAAATCTTCTCAGCCGTCCGGAAAAACTCCGTTCTCCCCGGTCGGGGAAAAGAGAGATGCCTTTCAGCATACTCTGACGGAAAAAACGGGGGAACTTTTCAAGTTTTGCCGCCATAGCCATAGCAAGATAACGTTCATAGCCGCCGAAAAGTTCGTCGGCTCCGTCTCCAGACAGGGCAACGGTGATCTCTTCTCTGGCAAAGGCACTCAAAAGAGCCGTCGGCAATATGGAACTGTCTGCATAAGGCTGTCCGCAGTGAGCTGTGAGCTCCTCAACAAGAGAGAAATCCGGAATATCGACTTCACGCTCTTTGGGGATCAGGTTGCCGCCGCTCCGGGCATTGATAAAGGCAGCTCCGATGCGGGCAAGGGCCCGTTCATCGTAACGGCTTTCGCAGAATCCTACGGTGTAGGCCCGGCAGGGCTTATCCCGGAGCAGTTCCGCCGCAAGGCCTGTGACGATGTTTGAGTCGATCCCTCCTGAGAGGAAAACGCCGGTCGGGACGTCTGAAACAAGGCGTTTGCGGACAGCTTCAGTGACCAGACGGCGCAGTTCTTCTGCGATTTCCGCCCGGGGGGCGGTATGTTTCTTTGACAGATCGGTCTGCCAGTAGGGGTGAAGAGTTCCTTGCCCGGCAGAACATTCAAAAATCATATAATGAGCCGCAGGCAGAGCGTAGATCTCTTTGTAAACCGTATACGGCTGGGGAACGTAAAGCAGTGAGAAGTAATCCGCCAAAGCCTCAGGATCAAGAGTTCCGGGGCAATCCGGGTGGCATTTCAGGACTTCAAGTTCGCTGCCGAAAACCAGAGTCCCTTTTTTGATGAAGTAATACAACGGCTTCTTGCCCATCCGGTCACGTCCCAGAATAAGACGCTGCTTTTTACTGTCCCAGAGGGCAAAGGCGAACATTCCTTCAAGGCGGTTGATAAAGGTGTCAGGGGATTCCTCATACAAATGCAGCAGAACTTCCGAATCAGAGGATGTGGCAAAGGTGTGGCCCTTTGATTCCAGTTCCCGTCTGAGGGACGCAAAATTGTAGATCTCGCCGTTGATGACCAGGGCAAGAGAACGGTCTTCGGAATAAAGGGGTTGATCGCCTGATTCAAGATCTATGACCGCCAGGCGCCGGTGCCCCAGCAGAACTCCCGGAGCGGTAAAAATACCGCCGCCGTCGGGGCCCCGGTGGTACATTGTTCCGCACATTGCATTGAGGATTTCAGATTCATTATATTGATTCCGGTGATTGATGATTCCGGCGATACCGCACATTTAATTTTCCTCCGCTGTTCTGAATTGTCCGGCAGGAACTGCAGCCGGCCAGCAATATTTGACAGTTTTGCTGAGTTTGCTGTCTTTCAAATGGCGCAGAGAGTACAAGGCTTCTCCGCGGATCTCCGGGTGTACGGAGTTGTAACGCAGCTGATTGTAAAGCTCCGTGCTTCCGGTATTGTAAAGGCTGTGACCGATACAGAGTGCTGTCCCCGGATACCTCCGGGCGACC
>JAZUPO010000028.1:0-11286 GCA_045605205.1 Victivallaceae bacterium | reverse complement strand
TGCTATGCTCGACGGTTTGCTTTCTGGTCTTGAAGAACTCCACAAACAGGGACTGGTTCACCGCGACATAAAACCTGATAACATCCTGTGGGTAAACGGTCGTGCCACGCTTGCCGATGTGGGGTTGATCGCCTTTGAGGGAGCAGGTTCTCTGGTGGGAACCTCTGGCTTTCTTTCGCCACGGGTGCTTGAGGGAAATCCCGCCGAAGCCAGCGACGACTTTTATGCTTTGGGCAAAGTGATTTACTGTGCCTTGACCGGACTTGCAGTTACCGAATATCCGAGTATTCCTGCTGATATGACCATCAGTGTGGATGCCAATTTGAACAAAGCCTTACGAACAAGCTGTGCTGTTCCCATCAATTCCACAGCAGAGTTCAGGAAACTTTTGGCTGGCAAGCAGATCGCTCCCGCCCCGCAGAAAGGGAAAGACAAACGGCAGCGGCCTCTGAAAACACTATTGTCCGCTGTGGTAATTATTGCGCTGCTGGGAGGTTTTGTTTATCTCTTTTATCAGCAAAAGCAAATGGAAGCCAAACATATCCCTCAACCGGTTCAAACCGATCCTGAAGCTGAAGAAAAGTTGAAACAGCTTCAGAATGCTGACAAGGATTTTCAAAGAAATCTCCAAACAGAGGTACAAGAGTTTTTCAGAAAATCAGGCTGGCTTGATAATGGAAAGATGCTTCCGTTTCTGCTTGATTACAAGGTCATAAAACGGCAGGATATGCAAAAATTGCTTTTTGACAGCACCGATAATCCCCGTTTGAAACCGATCTATGGAGTTTACCGCAAAAAAGTTCGTGGAGTTACGCCCCTTGAGTCGAAATTATGGGGAATGCTTCACAGTGTTCATTATCCTGACTTTGATGTTGCAAATGTTCAGGAGCGTCAGCGTTATTGGAGTAGCCGCAAAGGTGATCCTGCACAGATGCTGAAAGAAATGCTGACCACAGACCCCGTGATGCAGGCTGTCGCATTGGATGCGGTTATCCGTCACGGGATCAACAAAATATTGGAATATGGGGCGTTCCGTGACAACGAAGAAGCTGAACTCAAAAAATTGCTTGCTCTGCGTCTTGCTCTGCTGGATCCGGAATGGGGAAAATTGCAGTTTATGTCAAAAAATTTGCATTGAATCGGCTTTAATATTTGTAAAAATCGCAACTTCTACTTGAGATTTGCACAATTTGTGCTATATTACTCCTGAAACAATATGGAGACAACAAGATGATACAGCGAAAAATCCAAACAGAACTTGCCCTGTTGGCACAGGAATATAAGGTCGTTACCATTACCGGGCCAAGACAGTCAGGAAAAACCACCTTGGCAAAAATGCAGTTCCCGGATTATGATTATATCAATCTGGAAGATCCCGAAACCAGAAGTTTGGCAGAAAAAGATGCCAGAGAATTTCTGCATCGGCATCCGGCACCAATTATTATTGATGAAATTCAAAGATTGCCGATGTTGTTGAGTTACATCCAGGTCGAATGTGACAAAAGCAATAAAAAAGGTCAATATATCTTGACCGGCAGCCATCAACCCGCTTTAAAAGCAGGGATTTCCCAATCTTTGGCAGGTCGTACTGCCGTACTGCAGCTTTTGCCGCTTTCTATTGTAGAATTAAACGAAGCGGGAATCGTTCTTGACCGTGATGAGTATATTTTCAAAGCGTTCATGCCGCAGCTTTATGAAGAAAATATCGACATCACCCGCTTTTACCGCAATTATTATATGACCTATGTGGAACGGGATGCAAGGCAACTGGTGAATATTCGCAACTTCACAGCGTTTGAAACTTTTATCAAACTGCTGGCAGGGAGAGTCGGGCAGTTGGTCAATATGCAAAGCCTTTCCAATGATGTTGGTGTATCTTCGACCACTATTTCAGAATGGCTTTCCATATTGGAAGCAAGTTACATTATTTTCCGGTTGCCCCCTTATTTTGAAAACTTCGGCAAACGGCTGACCAAATCGTCAAAAATCTATTTTACTGAAGTCGGTCTGGCGGCATACTTGCTGGAGTTGGAAAATCCGGGTATGGTGACACGCGACCCGTTGATGGGTAATTTATTTGAAAATATGGTCATCGTTGAAGCATTGAAAGCCCGGTACAATGCCGGTAAGGATGCCGGATTGTATTTCTTCCGCGATTCGCATGGTATGGAAATAGATTTGCTGCAATCTTCCGGACGGAAACTTTATCCGTTTGAGATCAAAGCGGCAAGGACATACAGCAGAGAATTTGCCAAAAATATCAAGATATTCAGTAAGCTCAATGATAAAACTGCGGATGGCTGTGTGATCTATTCCGGAGAGCAGGAACAGAAAGTGGAAGAAGTTGAACTGGTGAACTTTCCATCAACCGCAAAGAAAATTCATTAAAAAAATAGAAAAAAATCACAATTCTGCGACAAATTGCAGAAAAGTTTGCGAATAATAGGTCGAAGAAAGAAATTTCTTCCATGCAAACAGAAATGCGATTTGATTTTAAAGGATTGTGGTGCTATGTTATTTACCGAACTTAAAAAAGAGGTGAAAAACAAAAACAGTAATCACAAAAATTTGAAAATCGAATAATTCGCATTTTTCAAGCGGATCGAAACTCAGGAAAACGCCAAAGTACAGAGAAAAAGATCGACTTGCTTGGAGTGCGTCTGGCTATACAGGCGTACTCTGTTTGCATGGTCTTTTTCGGGTATTGGCGTACCTCCTGAGTCGTGGAAATGGGGTACGTCTTTTTTTGTTTCTTCAACAATAAAATAATGGAAGGAGTTATTATGGAGAAGAAAACTGCAGGCAAAATAATTGGAACAATATTAATTGGAGGCATAGGCAGTATCGCTGGAGGTATCGCAGGAAAAATACTTAAATCCCAAAAGAAAAAGTAATCTTAAAAATTATATTCGGGAGAACTCGAAATGAACATTGAACAAATCAAACTTGACCTTGAACTGAAAACAACCCCGTGGGATGGTATTAAAGAAAAGACCGAAAAATACTCTTATACTCCTTCAAAAGCCTCTACACCGGAAGGACTGGCTGCAGCACATTTCTCAGCAGCTTTAAGTAAAGCATTTTCCGGTCAGGCTATTACCACAACCCAAAGTGATTTGAAAGTTTATTATCTCAACGAAAAAATTTTTGTGCGTTTGGATATTTTTGAAAACACATTAGGAAGCCCACGCAGAGAAAAATCTGCGCTCTTTGTCAGTGAAGATGGCGAAGAGTTTTCCAAAGAGATTGTTTCTAAAAATTTGCAAGGGGTTCAATTTATCAATGGCCGCTTTATAATCAATGATCTGCACGGTATTTATTATTCA
The DNA here is from genome assembly GCA_045605205.1 of Victivallaceae bacterium. Lineage (GTDB taxonomy): Bacteria > Verrucomicrobiota > Lentisphaeria > Victivallales > Victivallaceae > UBA1784. Next base: position 7,960 of record JAZUPO010000028.1, on the reverse strand, counting down.
AAAAGCGGATATAACTGGGAATATGTTTCTGAAGAGGATATTTCTGAAGATTGCAGCTATATCAGAGATATAATTCACGATGGTAAAAAATATATTGTCCTTTTTGACGACTCTGATGATGTTCAATACATAGCAAAAGCCAAAAAAATTAAGACCGGCTGGGAATGTTTTGAACTGGATGATGTTGAAGCAGAATGTTGGGGATTGGGCTTTTCTGATGACATCTATTACCTGGAGGGAGAAAATGAAGACGGCTTATCGGTAGTATATACATCCGATGATGCTGAATACTGGTGTGAAGCTGATGAGTCAGATGCAAGTGATTCTGATGATGTCGAAGTTGGAGATTATTATATTGAAGAAGATGAAGATGATGATAATCTCTATCTTTGCCGAAAAGCAGCTCCTTATGATTCAGATAGAATATATGACGAAAATATTTTCTTTTTCTGCGAAAATAATCGGGAAATTTATGCAAAAGAGTTACCTAAAGGAAAAAAACACAAACTTGCAGAGGCTCCTTTTGATGTAAAAGGTATGTTTTTCCATGAAGGTACTTTGCGTTTGTTCGGTACCCATTTGGAATATGCTGTTGCTGAAGTCAGCATTGCCGAATAAAACAATTACAATTAACATCTCCCTGTTGAATTGACGACAGGGAGATCAAATCTGCCCTATGGATAAAAAAGAAAAAACATTAACTAATGTCGCTCTTGCAGGTATTGCCGAAGATGTCGTCCGCCGTTTCGGCAGTGGAATCAAAGAACATCTTGTGGCATTGAAGGGAATTGACCGTGAGATTAGCGTAGACAAACTCGCTGTTGGAAAAACAGTTCTGTTTAATTGGAACGGTAATGATATTCCTGTCGTGATAAAAAATATTGCAGGCAGAAACAATATTCAGGTGGAATTTGCGGGTGACCAACTGCATACTCAATTGGATGTCAAAATCAACGAACTTGAGGGAATTGTCAATAAGCGAAGTTTAGCCCAAATTGCCCAAAGCAAAGTCAATCCGGAATTTGCTGAACAAAATCTGAAACAGCAGGCTGGCTTTTCCGCTGAAGTCAAAGAAGTTGGCAGGCAAAGAGCTGAAGAAGCTGTTGCCGGTAAAAATCCCAAAACAGTTCGTACAGATGATCTTCCCGGGCATGTCAATGATCCATTTTTTGATATAACTTGTGAAGTTGATGCCAAAGGCAACCCCATTCCCGGAGCCAGTGCGCAAATGAAATTTGTCGGCAGCTCTCCTGAGGCTGCTGTGGACAAGATGCTGACAAAGCAATATCAGAAATACCATAACAATGATGTAAAGATTATGGTTCCGAAAGATTATTATCCCGGAATGAAAGAGGCTTTGCAGAATAAAATTACTTCTCTGGAAGATCAAATCTCCACAATGCGGGCAAGAGGATATTCGCAGGATGCAATCAATAACAAGGTAAAGCAGCTCGAAAATTGCAAAACTCTTCAGAAAAATTTACTGGAAAGCAAAGTTACCAATGCTGAAGCAATGGAAGCAAGAACCAATCCAACGCTTTCCACGGCAAAGGATATTGCCAAATTGGCTCATCGAGCCGGATTTCAACAGGCAGCGATTGGAGCTGCTGTTGGCGGCGGCGTTTCCATTGTAAGAAACGCGGTTGCTTTATACAAAGGCGATAAACGAAGTATTGAAGCTCTTAAAGACGTAGCAGTAGATACAGCAGGAGCCGCCGGAGTAAGTTATGTTACCGGTTTCGGCGGAGCTGCAATAAAAGGTACTATGCAAAACTCGTCATCTGCGATGTTAAGAGGCATTTCCAAAACGAACCTTCCGGCTTATATTGCTACATCCACTCTGGAAATCGGTAAAACAATGCATTCCTATTTTTCCGGAAAAATAGATGGCACAGAATGTCTTGAAGAGTTGGGAGAAAAAGGCTTTGGTATGGTAACAAGTGCTATGTTTGCTGCAGTTGGGCAAGTTGTGATTCCCATTCCCATACTTGGCGCAATGGCTGGCAGTATGTTGGGATACGCTTTGAGCTCAGCTTCTTACCATATTCTTCTTGACAGCTTGAAAGAGGCAAAACTTGCAAAAGCTGAACGAATCCGAATTGAAAAAGAGTGTGCTGAAGCAGTAAAAATGCTTCAGGAATACCGCAGAGAACTGGAAAAATTCATTGAAGATTATTTGAAAGAAGCTGAAGATACTTTCAATGAAGTTTTTGCAGAGATCAAAGAAAAACTTGCAATCGGTGATGCTGATGGATATATCCGGTCCATAAATAAAATTACAGAATTTTGCGGCAAAAATCCCATTGCAAGCAATCGTAAGGATGTTGATTTGCTTATGCAAAACGATAGTCCTATAAAATTCTAATTTCACAAAGAAAGGAAAGAACGAATGGGAAAAATGTCAACAACTGATCGTGCTATGCTTAAGGTAGCTTATTTGCTTTCAAGCATAAATGGCGAAATCGGGAAACTGGAGTGCGAAGCATTTAAAACCCTGTGTTTCGCCAATAATACAATGACTCCCGGTTCAAAAGAGGCAAATTCTTTTTTGGAAGAAGTCGTTACAGAATCCGAGAATTTGAAAAAACTTTCTAAATTCTATTCCAAGGAAGAATTCATACTTGCTTTTGCTTCTAAAGTCATACCTGAATGTGAAAAATTAAAAGCAGATCCCATTGTGGGCAGAAAGGCCTTTGCTGTTTGGGTCGGCTTATGTATGGCTGATGGAAAATACACTGAGGAGGAAAAAGTTTATATCAAGATCTTGAAACAGATGTTTGTCAAAGATTTTAACCCGGAATGTTCCATAAAATCTTTGCTGTCCCCCAAAACAGCATTGCTTGGTTTGATGTCTCCTGGTCTTATGGGGGCGTTTGTTGGCGGTAAAGCAGTCAATAATATTATAAAAAAGAAACAATATACTTCAGAAAATCCCGTCCCTGAAGAAATTATTTCTGATGAATTTTTGAAAGAGCTTGAAGATAATTGCCAAATGCTCAGCAATTTAAAAGTACAAATTGATTCTACTGCAGATGCTGCACAAAAGACAAGTTTGCAAAACTCTTTCAACTACATTGAAGACAGCTTGAAAGAATTGATCAAAAACGGTTTGAACTGATAAATAAAGGAGATCGAATTATGCCGTTACCTCTCATTCCTATTATTGCAGGTATTGTTGCTGTTGCCGCTGGTGGATATGGTGTCGCCCAAGGAGCCAAGGCTATAATAGATAACAATGAAGCTAATAAAGTCAACGAAAACGCTCAAGACATTATTGATACTGCACAGGAAAAATTACAGACTTCAAGAGACAGAACTTCAAAGGCTCTGATGGATTTGGGAAACAAAAAAATTGATATTTGTGATAAACATCTTGCACACTTTATTGCCAGTTTTGAGAAACTTAAAAATGTAGAACTGGAAACTTCTGTTGGGTTGGAAGAACTCAGTAAGTTCAAAATAGACAAACAGTCAATTACAGATTTGAAAAAAATCACACTTATGGCAACATCTCTTGCTGCCGGTACGGCAAGTGGAGCCGTTGCTGGAGCCGCCGTAGCTTTTGGGGCCTATGGTGCAGCCGGTGCATTAGCCACCGCTTCAACCGGAACTGCAATCGCAACATTAAGCGGTGCCGCGGCAACTAATGCAACACTTGCGTTTTTTGGAGGTGGAGCTATTGCTGCAGGCGGCTTGGGCATTGCAGGAGGTACAGCGATTCTCGGTGGGTTGGTCGCAGGTCCCGCATTGGCAGTTGTCGGATGTGTGATGGGAGCTAAAGCCAGCGCAAATTTGGATAATGCCTATTCCAACTTGGCTACTGCCCAAAAAGTAAAAGAGGAATTGGCTGTTTTGACTACGGTTTGCAATGGTATCAAGAAGCGTTCTGACCTTTTTACCAAGACGTTGATCAAATTGGAATCAATTCTCAATATGCAGTTGGCAAAATTGGAATATATTATTGCTACCGAGGGCGTTGATTACTCTCTGTTCAGTGAAGGTTCCAAAAATTTGGTTGCTATGCTTTTAGGAACTGTTCAGGCTGTTAAAGCAATTCTTGACACACCGCTGCTTGATGAAAATGGTACTCTTACTGCAGAATCCAAGAATGTCATCAATACTGTCCAAGGATTACTGGAAGCCTGATGAATTTTCAATGTGATAAATGTGGTATTTGCTGCAAGCTGTTGAAAGGTATTCCACAGCTTGCGGCGTTTGACCGCGGCGACGGGGTGTGTATTCATTTGAAGGATAATTTATGTTCCATCTATGAATCACGCCCCGACATTTGCAATGTGGAAAAGATGTATGTTTTTTTCAAAGAGCAGATGAGCGAAGAAGAATATCTGCAGTTGATGAGTAATTCCTGCAAAGTATTGAAACAAGCTGCCGAAGACAGGTGAAAATATCAATATTCCCTATTGATAGTACTGAATTTTTCGCATTTTATTACTATACTCTTGAAATATAATTTGAGGTAATGTATGGGACTGAATATCAAGCTGAATGAACAGCTTAAGAATGTATTGGAACATAATGCCCGGAATGAACTGAAAATGTCCAGATTTATGGGGAATGTGATCTACTGCGGGAAAGAGGATGAACAAGACAAGAGGAGAGAAGTAAACGAACAACCTGAGCAGCATTCGCAGGACAAAAAAACAGAAGAATTAAACGATTCTGACCAATAATCTATGTTTTCTGTCGTTAAAAATTTATTTTCTGAGCTTACAGTTCCGATTTCTGGCAACATTCCTGATTTATTGCCGGAAAGTTTTATCTTGGAATTGACAAAGTTATGTAATCTCAATTGCCCATATTGTTACTGCTTATGGCATGAATTTCCTTGTTTGGCTGATCGGGATTTGACTGCCGGGGATTGGCAAAAAATCATCCTTTTTTTAGTTGAACGGCAAGTTGCATCTTTCTCATTCACTGGCGGAGAAGTCTTAATGCGAAGCGACCTGAAGCAAATTATAACATACACTCGTAATCTTTTGCCCAAAGGCCGACTTTCGCTTTTTACCAACGGAATTCTATTGAATGACGCCTGGATAGAATATTTCAGAGAAAAAAAAGTCTATCTTTCAACCAGTTTGCAAGGTTTAAAAAGCTATGCGGCGATGACAGGTTCCACGGGACAGGCAGAGCATATCCTTGATGTTTTGCGTGTGGCAGCGGCCTTGCAGTGGCCAATGGCAGTAAGTATGACTATTACGCAGGCGAATAAATCTGAAGTATGTACTATGTTCGAGACAGCCGTCGCTGCCGGGGCAAATTCAATTCAGCTTGGTGCAATGATGCCACAGGGACGTGGGAAGCAACATTTGGAACTTGCATTATCCAGAGCAGAATGGGAAGAAGTCAAAAATGCAATCCGTAATATGAAAGATTGCGGAATTCCTTTCAGTTTTTGTGATGAAATGATTTGCGAATGTCGTAAGCACCCAGCTGATATATTTGATCGTTTTCATCAAAAGGTACCAGTTGAGTGTAATGCAGGTAAAGATTTTGGGGTGATTTCTCCCAATGGGACTTATCATAAATGCTTGCATTTTTTTGAAGAATAATTTATCAATTCCGCGACAAAACCTCAAACCTCCTGCGAATAATAGGATAGACAACCTTAAATTTGCAGGAGGTTTTTCTTTGCCTTCTGCACAAACAAAGAAAGGGATTTATCCTATGGAAAAAGAAATCACTGTGCAGGAGCTGATCGATCAGCTGAACCAAATCGAAAACAAAAATCTTCCAGTTGATTGCACCATCGGCATCACAGGAGTCAGCGTGATAGATGAAGGAAGTGTTCTTGCTCTTGAATCAATTGCCTTCAGAACGAACAAGTACAGCGAAAAACCGGTTGCTGTTTCCATTGTGCTTTGCGGCATTCCCAAAGTGATTTATGAGCAGACGGATGAATTCACTCCCATCGAAGTTGGCAAAAATTTTCCGCAGGAAACGTTTGCTAAACTCTGCAAAGGTGTCAGTGATCCCCAAATCGTTCTGTCTGTTCTCAACGGCATCAAGCGTAACGGGTTGCTTGCAATGTATGATCCCGAAAAAGTTGCTGCTGCTGCCGACGATGATATGGAGGATTGAAAAATGAGTGGAAGTGAAATCGTTGATTCTGTTTTGAAAGTTGCTGAAAAAGCAAGTCGTATTGATCTTGAACAAGCTGGAAAAAAGGCTTGTGAAACTGTGAAGTCGCTCAATGCCGGGAAAATTGTTAATGCAATCAATGTCAACTCAGCTGAACGCATTGAACGTCGCACGATGGCAACGCTCGATGTAGCTTATCTGCTTGCCAACATTGACGGCTGGTTCAGCGAAAAACAGGAAACTTGTTTTGAAAAGATTGCAGCATCTCTCGGCAAAAAGCCTTCCGATATTTCAGCTCACGCTGTTGGACTTAATGCAAAACTTGCCCATATCAGAGAACGGGTGACAGAAGATGAACTGCTGGGCGCTTTTATCGCCGAATGCCGTTCCTATTGTGAATCCTTTGACGGTATGCTTATTCCCAGCCGACGGGCCTTTGCCCTCTGGATCACCCTCGGCCTTGCCGATGGCGAAATGAGTTCAACTTATCGCAAGGCATTGGAACTGCTGCGAAAAGAATTTAAACATTCAGCTCTTCTTTTCGGTGCAATGGGGGCATTGCCTGTCTATGGCGCAGCTGCCGTTGTCGGCGGTGTTGGTATGGGATTGCTCGCTGCCATTGCAGGAGGTTTGAAAACGCTCAAACACAAGCAAACTCTTGACAAATATGTCCCCCTTGTATCTGAGGAATTTATGCTGCAAGCTGAACGCATCATCGCTGAAGCAAGCCGCCTTGAAGCTGAAATCGCAGCAGTTCCCGATCAGGCAAAACAGCAAAGATACGACACTCTTGTTTTGGAGTTGGAGCAACTCATTGCACCTCCCGGCGATGATGATGAAGACGAGGACGAAGAATAACGATCAATCGCAGAGGCAGAAATGAAGAATTGCATTGGATGTTTGCTTGTGTTAATCGCATTGCCAGTATTGGCTTTTATTGCTTATTTTCTCTTCCATATCATTCTTTATTTTCTGCCTCTGCTGGTCGTGGGCGTAATCGTGTTGAGCTTACCTTATTTAGCGTATCATTTTTACAAAGGATTGAAAGAGTAAAAAAATGTGTACAATACTACTGCAATCAGAAACACTTTCTGCTGAAAAGCGCAGCCGTAAGGACTCCCAAGCAGAGGTTGATAAACTTATGGAGTATGACAGGAAACTTTCTGAACCGTTTACCAGAGAAGAACTGCAAAAGATTTTTGGCAGAGAGCGTCTGGGGAATACCTCAATATCAAAATATTGTGATACTTCTGCCATTGAGCGTTATAATGATTATACGCTCCTTACCGATGCAGAAAAAGAGATCGTGAAAGATCTGGGATTGCCCCCCTCAAAGCCTGATACTTTACCCGAAGATCTGCAGCAGAAGCTATGCCTGGAAGATCGACGGCGCCAGCTGAAAGCAGAATTATTGGCTTCAGATCACAGCCTCTGCTTTTGGAAACGCGGGGCTTCAGGACACATTTATGTCTGGCTGGATACGGGGTGTTACTGTGAGTCAAAGAAACGAGGCTTCTATTATGTCCGTTATCATAATTCTATCCTTGAACATTATGGTTTGGGCTGCTACTCTACTGCTTACGCTCATCCTGCTCTGGTCGTACAAAAGAGCAAGCTGCGTCCTGATCAAATCGAGTTTATGGAGCGATTATGCCTGGAGACGATAGCTGATGCAAAGAGGAAGGATTGATTGCTGAATTTTAGAGCTTGAAGGCTGTCCTACAGGGAGTCTTAAAAACAAGCAGCAGCAAGAACAAACGCCCTTGCCGCAAGATGACAAAAAGCAATATCAGCCGTTGAAATCAGGGGCTGTTGCTCACCTTTTTTGAGGTTTTGCAACAGCCCCATTGTTTTCAAATGG
>JAZUPO010000027.1:0-11651 GCA_045605205.1 Victivallaceae bacterium | reverse complement strand
GGGGCCCATCTTGCTCAAGCCGGGAACCCGTCCCACTTCGCCTTCGGGTTCTTCCCAGGCGGGGGCGTAATAAAGTTTCTCAGGCAGGGGGCTCAGGGGAGTAAGTTTGATCCCTTTATTGTTGTTTTTGCCCTTGAAAGTGAAGTTTTCATATTTGGCAATGGTGGTATTGGTTTCCGCCATAGCCCGCCAGTGACGGTAGTCGTATCCCCGGGGGAAGTAGTAGCCGAAAGCACCTTCCCAACCTCTCACAAAGAAGCAGAGAAACTCAAACGCCAGAGCTTCAGGTTCAGTGACCCAGTTTTCTCCCTGATGACCGTGGGGGAAGGCGATCATTCCGGGGGCTTTACGGTTTTTGAAGTTGTCAAGGATAAATTCCTTCATCATCCCGGCACCGCCGTAGGTGGGCAGATGAGCAGTGGGATAGTAGCTGTAAGGTTGTCCTGTCTGGTGGAAAATATAGGGACCCCAGGGTTCCAGCCAAGGCAGTTCATTCATATAATCTTTGACATTGTACTGTTTGCAGTAAGCATTGGCACTGTGGGTGACACTGCGCCAGGAAATTTCAGGAACGAATCCGGATTCCTTGCCCACAGATTTACCGAGAGCTTCAGCATCTTTGTGCAGCGTGATGACCAGCTGACCGTGCTGCCAGGAGCGGAACTTGAAGTATTCATCAGCATACTTACGCAGCAGTTCTTTGGGCCATACGGCCATAATTTCTTTTTTGGAAGGCTTCCCTTTGCTGTATTTGATGAATTCATCCCGGCAATTGTTGCAGAAGCAGCCTTTTGAGTCAAGATAATAGGGCTCCCAGTTGGTCATAAAGATATCGGTGGTGTCTTTGTCAACGATGGCACTTTTAAGGATCTTTTCATAGATCTCTTTTTTGTAATAAGGGCCCCGCTTGTAAACTTCAATCGGGCAGATCTTGCGGGGGAAGGGCTTGCCGTCAGCCAGCATAAAGCGGGCATTGCCGGTTTTTTCTGCTGCTCCCAGACGGAATCCGTTGGAAAGATAATAATGGGGACTGTAACGGAGCAAACCGTATTTTTTGATCGCTTTGGCAAGAGCTTCTTTTGCTCCGTGGATACAGGAAAATCCGCTTTTGGCGTAGAAGTCCGCAACCAGATCAGTACCGGGACCGGTGTAAGTGAATTCGTGTCCCAGCATTGCTGAGGAACGGAACAATTTGGGCCGGGTCCCGTGGAAAGCAGGGATCACTTTGAGCTTGAATTCGTGCTGAACACCTTTCCATTCTCCGTCAACAATGCGGTATTTGGCAGTGTAGGTCTTTTCTGAAGCAGGATGAGTGCTGATCACCATCACAGAACAGGCCTGAAGCATATACCAGGCCCGGAAGGCACCGCGGCCCATACGCATCAGGTCAATATACCACACATTGTTTTTGCCTCCTGAAACTTTACAGATATCCCGGGCGTCGACGACCCGGAATCCCGGGGGCAGGATCAGTTCAAGTTTCTGAGCTTTACGGTAAAAGTTCCGGTCATCGGCGTGGAAGGTGAAATTCATAACGCCGGGGAGTTTTTCACCCAGACAGTAGGTGTTGTCAAGCTGGGCATAGGGGGAAAGACGCACTTGTGCCCGGTCAGGTTTTCCGGCGACAGCATCAGCCGGGAAAAGCTGAACATCATCGAAGTAGGCTTCTCCCACACCGTACAAGATCAAAGTGACTGAAAGTCCATCTGATTCGGGGGGCAGACGCAGATCGACAGTATGCTGAGTCCATTCGGAACGGAGCTTGAAGTTGTTCTGAACGCCTTTACCGAAACCCTGAAAGCGTTTTTTGGCATCCAGTTTCTGCCCTCTCATCTGTATAACGAGGGCTCCGCCGTGGGGGAATGTGGGGGTATGGAGACCTTTAGCCATAAAGGACAGACGGTAGAGCCGTTCTTTCTTTTCCGGTTTTACGGGGACGACCTGGCGGATCTTGTTGGAAATCATCGGCAAGGGCTTCATCGCCTCTCTGAGGGAGTCAGGAGTCTTGATAAGGGCTGAAAATTTCCCTTTGACGGCGGTGGAATCCGTTACCTTGCGGATGGCACATTTGCTGAATGTTTTTTGCAAATTTTTGATGGCGGGGGTTTTGGCAGCAGAGTGCACATTTGCCCAACCGATCCAGTGTCCTTTGCCTCTCCATCCGGTCATATCGGTACCGGGCATTTCAAAGGAACCGTTTTTCAGCAGATTGACCGTGTTGGTCAAAACTTTGGGTTTGGGATCAAACTGAGCCCAATCCACAGCAACGCCTCCCGGGGAGCAGGGATCGCCCCACAGGACCCCTGATGTAAGAGCTGCCAGCAAAACATAAAACTTTTTCATCCGTATTCTCCTGTTTGTATTAAATATTTAACAGACATTGAAAAATCAGAGTATTTTCCATACAGTACACGGTGTATGGAGAAAAATCAAGAACAAAGCTGCTTTTTTTTGAAAAATCATCTGTTTTTGCGGGGGACTGTGTCTCTGATACGCATCAATCTTTCAAGAGCGGCACTTAAAGTAGACTCCTTTTTGGCAAAGTGGAACCGGATCAGGTGATTGACATTCTCCCGGAAGAAACTGGAACCCGGGACAGCTCCCACTTTGCATTTTTCGGCCAGAACTTCGCAGAATTCCAGATCGCTTTCGTAACCGAATTCAGAAATGTCTGCCAACACGTAATAGGCTCCCTGGGGCGTGGTATGGGGGATCCCGGCCTGATCCAGCCCCGCGAGAAAGAATTGCCGCAAAGAGGTGTATTTTTGTTGAAGTTCTTTGTAATATCCATCACCGAAATTCAAGGCGGTCACGGCTGCTTCCTGTAAAGGGGCCGCCGCTCCCACAGTGAGAAAGTCGTGGACTTTGCGGGCTGTGTCAATGATTGCAGGCGACGCAATGATATATCCCAGCCGCCAGCCGGTGATGGAATAGGTCTTTGACAGGGAGCCGCAGCTTATGGTACGTTCCCGCATCCCGGGCAGTGTGGCAAAGGAAATGTGTTCAAAAGGAGCATATACAATGTGTTCGTATACTTCATCAGTAATCACAAAAGCATCATATTTTTCTGCAAGTGCAGCGATGATATTCAGTTCCTCCCGGGTGAAAACCTTGCCGCAGGGATTGGAGGGATTGCACAGGATCAATGCCTTTGCTCCCTGTTTGAAGGCCTTTTCAAGTTCTGCCGGGTCAAAGTCAAAAACCGGAGGCCGCAAAGGAATATAAATTGGCTCCGCTCCCGAAAGGATGGCGTCGGCACCGTAATTTTCATAAAAAGGCGAAAAAACAGCCACCTTGTCCCCCGGATTGACGGTGCTCATCATCGCACATATCATCGCTTCAGTGCTGCCGCAGGTGACAACGATTTCCTGTTCGGGATCAATTTCCATACCGGTGAAATGTTTGTGCTTCCGGGCAAGAGCTTCACGGAAATTGGCCGCCCCCCAGGTAATGGAATACTGGTGTGGCCCCTCTGCTGCTGCCTTTGCCAATGCGGCAGTAAGTTCTGCCGGGGGATCAAAGTCAGGAAAACCCTGTGACAGATTCACAGCGTTGAAAGCATTGGAAATACGGGTCATCCGGCGGATGACTGAATCCGTAAAACCCTGTGTCCGGGCGGCAAGTCGGTGCATAAATAATGGAAACTCCCTGATAAAGTGTTGAACAAGTTGAGCGTACAGCATATAATATATCATTACTCCGGTATAAATCAACTGCCAACTTGACAGAGAATCCGGATACAATAAAAAAAGCTCTGTTCCAAAACCTTCCGGAATAAAGAAAAGTTATTTTACCTGCCTATATTGGAAACAATACCTTGTATTTTTTGAAATGACAGGCTATATTATTAGCAATTTATGCAGATACAGTAAAAAACAGAAAAAAGAGGGCGTAAAAATGAAAAAGCATAAATCGGAGCGAGTTCCTTGTGCGGCTGCCCCGGGGCAGGTGAAGCTGAACAGCTTCACCTTAATAGAGCTTCTTGTTGTTATTGCGATCATCGCTATTCTTGCTTCTATGCTTCTGCCGGCCTTGCAGCAGGCCCGGGACAAGGCAAAAGAGAGCTCTTGTCTTTCCAATCTCAAGCAGATCGGCGGAGCTGTACAGCAGTATTGTATGGACTACAACGATTTTATTCCTTTCGGCTATCTGAAAGATTGTACCTATAACGGTTACGCCGGAGTTGGAAATCCTGCCTGGTATGTCCGGATCGGTACCTATCTCGGGGCAATCCGTTCAAGCGATACCGGCAATAAAACGCCCGTCCCAAAAGTGTTTTACTGCCCTATGGATGTGGATGCCGCAAAAAGAGAATTGCAGAGCTCCTTTTCTGTCCCTTGGTCGATCGCTGAAGGGGCTTTCCAAGCCGGATCCCGGAAAAACGGCAAGATCAGTCAGGTACGCAAGCCTTCTGCCAAGGGGTTCTGTACCGAAAGCGATATGGCTCCCCGTATGAATATCAGTTTGTATGCTGCCTATATTTCCAAACACTCAGGCGGCAGGGATCAGATGCTTGCCTGGCTGGACGGACATTCCGACAAGATGTACAAACAGAGACTTTTTGATTTCCGGACAACCTATATCTATAGCTACTACAAATAATCGTATAAGGATTTCTTTTGAATTATGATGAAACATTTTTTACTGACTGTTGTTCTGGCCGCCGCCAGTATCGCAAACGCCGCAAGTTGGGATTTTGAAAAACCTGATAAATCTTACAACGTCTACACTTACGTCAAACATAAAAATACCCCTCACGCCAAGGGAATGAAAATGGAACGTTCCGCTCTCAAGGCTCAGAGCGGCAAGTATTCACTTGAACTCAATAATGAAAATCCTGACGGAACGTTTCACTTCAATGTCCGGATCCCCCGGCCCCTTCAGCCCGGAGGCGTCAAACTGAAATTTCATTATTTTATTGCCGAAAGCACCGGGAAAGTCGGTATCAGCGGCCGTATCGGCCAGATCAATGAGAAAGGAAAATTTACCAAACCTTTGCACTTTTTCGGTACTCCCATTCAAAACGGTCTCTGGTTGAGCTGTGAAAGTGTGATCTATCCCAGACCTGACTGCCGCACCATTCAGGCAACGATCTGGTTCAGCGGCAGAATGAGAGTCTATGTGGACAATGTGGAACTTGCTCCCTTTGAACAGAAAGCTGGAAAAACTGAAAAGGCTGATGTTTTTGCCGGGGGGGATTTCGGAACTGTTTTTGCCGTTCCCGCCGACCGGCCTGTCCGCAGTAATGGCGTTCCCGCTGTACAGAAAAAAGAATCAGTTTTGCGTTTCAAAGGGCCCAAAGGCTCCCGGAGTGCCGCTATCGTGGCTCTCGCCCCCCTTAAAAAATATAAGCGTCTGGAAGTCGAATTTGAAGAGCCCGCCAATAGAAAAGGACTCTTTTCTGTTAATGTGCTCGAATTTATCAATATGAAAAATCCTGACAATCCGGCGATGAAAGGACTGCACTCCGACCCCTTGCGGGAGCGTTCTTACACTTCCGCTGCCCCCGGGAAAAACAGCTGCTTCTACATAGAAGTCACCATTCCGCGTACTGCTCCTGCCGGAGTTCTTAAAGGTGCTGCTCTGAAACTTAAAGCCGACGGTAAACTTATTTGCCGCATCCCCTGTGAAGTGACCGTCCGCAACTTTGCCCTGCCCGCAGCTCCCTATCTGAAAACCTATATGCCTGTCCGTGCCCATAACGGATTCCGGAAATTTGACCCCCGTCCCCGCAGTATCATTGTCAATGAACTTCTTGAACATTGCAGCAGAGAACGTTTCAACCCCCAGGGCGGCCTTGAAGTGGGCGCACGGCTGCACGTCAAGGTCGTCAACGACAAGGTGGTCGTGACCGACTGGACTCTGTTTGATCACGCAATGCAGCGTATGATCAAGCACGGCTTTGACCGGGTACGTCTTGCTCTGCCGACCTTTGGTGCCAATAAGGGGTGGTTCCTTGCCAAAGGGCTCAAGGAACCTCACTATTTGGGAGTTCCGCTTTTGAGTGAAAAGGGACTGCGTTATCTGGGAGAAACAGCCAAACTCTACTGCGACAGGTTGAAAACAAAGTATCCCGGTGTCACCGGTTATGCTTATTTGTATGACGAACCCCCGGAACATCTGACTGCCGATGTGAAAAAACTTTTTGCCGCCGTCAACAAATATGCTCCCGACTGCAAGATCTATCTGACAGGCGGATACGGACGCAAGTACACCAAAGAGGTTTTTGCTTTCTGTATGCCTCTTGCCCCCGGCTACACCTGGAGCGAAGAAGAAGCCACAAAACTCCTTGCCGGGAAAGAGATCTGGTACTACAACTGGAACGCTCCGCTGGATAAAAATACCTATCACATCAACCGTCTTTTCCCCTGGCTTGGCTATACTGTGCACGGTATGGGGTCTCTTGTCTGGCACAGCAATGACACCGGTTCTCTCACGAATCCCGTCAATCCCTGGACTGATATGGAAAAAACCTACGGCTGCGGCGGTGTTACGCTGCTTTATCCCCCTTATCAGAAAGGTGAAAAAACGGCAGCTTCTCTGCGGCTCCGTCACCGGGGGGATGCTCTTGAAGATTTCGACTGTCTGAAACTTCTGGAACATTCTGTTGACCGTTACTTCCCCGGTTTCGGCCGCAAAAGAGTTCTGGAAATCATCAAAGAGGTGATCCCCGAAGCTCCCTTTAAGTGGCTCAACGATCCTGACAAGATCTCTGCTGTCCGCAACCGCCTTGAGGATGAAATTGAAACTTTTGCCCAATCCCCCGTGGTGCTTGTAACATCGAATCCCGTTGAAAACACTCAATTGATCCTGCCTGAAGTTTACTTTACCATCTACGCTCCTCAAAACTGTGTTGTTACCCTTCCCGGGGGCAAAAAGGTAACTGTTTCCAAAGACAAGGTGTGCCGTTTCAACTATGTGCTGCCCCGGCTGGGAGAAAATAAGATCAACTTCACTTTTGAATACCAGGGACGGAAAAAACAGATTTTCAGACAGTTTACACTTCTGCCTGATCCTTTGCTGAATGAACTTGAAAAAATCGGTACCGCCGCTGATAAAGCTCTTGTGAAAAAGTGCAAAAGTTCCGTTTACACTTCTGCTTTACGCAATGCCGTCTCACGCCGGATCTTGGCCATTAAGGAGTCCCGTTTGAAATCCGGTCTGGCCGCAGCTAAAAAATTCACTTCTCCTTTGAGCAAAGCACTCCTTGCTCAAGCTGAAAAGTGCATCGCCTGGAAACTTCCTGAACGGGCCGGATACTATCTTGCTCTTTCCCGTGAAGCTGCTTTGTTCCCGCAGAAAAGTGCCGTTAAGATCCTGCCTTTTGTCCAGAATGACCACTTCGGTGTGCTGCTTGACAACGGTATTATTCAGGCCCGGTTCCTTGAAACGGGGGGCCGTCTGATCGCATTCAAAGTCCGGAACGTGGAAAACTTCGCCCTTGCCAAGTGGGTGCGTCCGTTGCCTCCCCGTGACCGGGCTGCCAAAGTGATCCCCGCTGATATAAATGTGAGAATGCCCGAATACGGCGGTATGGAAGATTCCTCCGGCGGCAACCACCGCTGGCCGGTTTCAGCGGTTGACTGGGATCTTGAACTGATCGAACAAAGCAATGACAAAGCAGTTATCGCTTTCAGCTCCCTGATTCCCGGAACTCCTTTCCGGCTCCGCCGTGCCGCTACGTTGACCCGGAACAGTTCTGAAGTGCAATTCGATTACACCATCACCAACACAGCTCCCCGGGATCTGCAATCCGATGATCCCGAAAGTTTCCAGCTCCCCTGGCGGCTGCGTATGCTCCCCGGTATCGGTGCTGACGGGGCCGCCTGGGATCAGATCCGTATCCCTGCTGTCAACAAAGTGCCTAAAACGGAAATGAATGTGGGGAAACCCGGATTTTTCAGTGCTCTCTTCCCCCTGAAAGAACCGCTCACCGGAGCCTTTGACCGCAAAGCAGGCGGCGGATTTCTGTTGACAGGGGATAAAAGAATCATTACTCATATTTACAGCTGGTTCGATGACCGGGCCAGGATCAAAGGACATATTTACACGCTTGAACCTGTCCGTTCACTGCTTTTGAAAAAAATCGGTGAAGATAACGGCAATGCTCCCTTTACCATTCTGCCGGGGACAGAGTTCAATTTCCGCCTTTCCCTCAAAGGTTTTGCCGGTGCCGGAGCCTTTGAAAAGTGGCAGAATGCCCGGTGATTTTGTGGGAGTTATACAGTAGAAAATCTCGAAAACTCAGAAAAATTCTCTTATGCCCAAAAAAGTTTTTGTTTCAGGTTGTTATGATATGCTCCACAGCGGGCACGTGGCTTTTCTTGAAGAAGCCGCCCGGCTGGGGGAATTGTATGTGGGACTGGGATCCGATGAGACGATTTTTAAGCTCAAAGGACGCAAAACCATCAATTCCAATGCTGAACGGTTGTATATGGTCAGGGCTCTGCGGTGTGTCAAAGAGGCCTGGATCAACTCGGGAAGCGGTATTATGGACTTTGAAAAAGAGGTGACTCAGCTGAAACCGGATTTTTTCTTTGTCAATACCGACGGCTATACCGCTGCCAAAAAAGAGTTCTGTGAGAAACTGGGAATCAAACTGGTGGTCAGCGAAAGGATCCCTGAAAAGGGACTGCCGGCCCGTTCCACTACCGCTCTGCGGCAGGAGTGCCGTATCCCCTACCGGCTTGAACTTTGCGGCGGCTGGCTGGATCAGCCGGCGGTCAATGCTCTTTGTCCCGGAGCGGTCATTGTGATGTCCATTGAACCCACTCTGGAATTCAACGACAAGAGCGGTATGGCGACCAGTTCCCGGAAAAAGGCAGTTGAAATGTGGCAGACCCAGATTCCTGCCGGGGATAAAATAGAGTTGGCAAAACTGCTTTTCTGTGTTGAAAATCCTCCGGGAACGGTCAATATCAGCGGTTCTCAGGATCAATTGGGTATCGTGCTGCCCGGGCTCAATAAACTCAACTATGATAATGGATTCTGGCCCGTGAGTATCGAGTCAAAGAATGACCGGGAAACACTGGAATTTCTGCAAACGCACATTTTTCTTGCCGCTCTGCCCCCCCGGCTGCCCGGGTATGATGCCAAAAAAGATGCTCATATCAATGCCGCCAGTGCCGCAAAACTTGCAGCGGCTTCAGAAAAGTGCTGGCAGGCGATCTGTAAAAGGGATGTCAAAGCCTGGGGCATTGCTGCCCGGGAAAGTTTTGAAGCCCAGCTTGAAATGTTCCCGGCTATGCTTACTCCTGAAATGACACAAGTCATTGAGGAATACAAAGATCAGGTCTGCGGGTGGAAAATTTCAGGATGCGGCGGCGGCGGCTATCTGATATTGATCGCGGAACAGGAGCTGTCCAACACGATCAAGGTCATTCCCCGCAGCTGATTTTTTACCGCCGCTTCCTTTGACAAAGCTCTTTTCAGCGTCCCTTGACCGGAGGTGCGGCGGGAGCTTTGAATAATTCTGCAGCTTTCAATTTCTGCTTTTGGGCCAGTTCCACCAGGGCTGCGGCATAGAACTTGGCTCCGGTATCAGTGAGATGACAGATATCCTTTCTGCCCTTGGGAAATTTGGCAAGTTCGCCGGGGGCAAAAATCATATGGAGTTTTGCCGCTTTTTTCTCGCCCATAGCGGTCATTTTTTCAAGAGCGTAGGCGTTGAGATCGATCAAATCACACTTGGTTTCAGCGGCGATTTCACGGCAGGCTATGCTGTAAGCAGGCCGTTTGTTGACGGCCTTGCCATTATTGAAAACATACAGGGCCGTCGGAGTGCAGAGAATGGGGATCAACCCCCGGGCACGGGCTTCAGCAACGTAAAGACGCAGATAAAGTTTGAATGTGGTTTGGGGATCGGTTGACCGGTAGAGGTTCTTTTCACCGCGGTGAGCATCATTGTGACCGAACTGGATGATAACGATATCTCCCTTTTTGGCTTCTTTGCGGATACGTTCCCACCGTTTTTCGGTTATAAAAGACATACTGGATCTGCCGCCGCAGGCATAATTGACGACCTTGACGCCCTCTTTGCACAAGGGGGACAGAGCAGTTCCCCAGCCCTGCTGCGGAGCTGATTTTTCGCTGTAAGCACTCATTGTAGAGTCTCCGGCAAGGAATATGGTCGTGCCTGAAAGCAGCACAGGAAGACAAGCAAACATCAATACAAATTTTTTCATAAATAATCTCCTGTAACAAGTGCGTTTTCCCCATTATCGGGTATTTTTTTCTTTCAGCTCTGTTCCCGGTACGGGGGGGGAGAGGAGCAGAAAAAATGCTGTTATATTTCCCTCAACCTTTTTTATCAACCTTTATCGGGGGGGGGACATATTGACCTTTTGGTACCATCCTTAAAAAGCGGGGATGAAGTCGCCGCCGCGGCAGGATTTCAGGTAGTTGAGGCCGTGGACCTGACCGGTGATTTCCAGTTCACCCCGGTAGACCGGGTCGTGCCAGCCTTCAATGTCGATGGTGCCTGAATAGTTGTTGAGCCGCAGGATGGAAATAATATCCGTCCAGTTGGAATCTCCGAATCCGGGGGTGCGATGCCAGGCAAAACGCTGGTCGGTATTGATTCCTTTCTCGGCGATGACATCCCAGAGGACGGTGGCATCTTTACCGTGGACGTGGAAGATCTTGGGGGCCCACTTCCGCAGCTGCGGGATCGGTTGGATCAGCTGGCACATCTGATGACAGGGTTCCCATTCAAGACCCAGATTTTCTGCGGGGACAGCATCAAAGATCATTTCCCACATCGTGGGATTGACGGCGATGTTCCAGGATCCGGTATTCCAATTGCCGCCCATAGGACAGTTTTCAAAGGCGATCTTGAGCCCTTTGTCTGCGGCCCGGGCGGCGAGAGGGGTGAAAACTTCTTTGAATTTCGGGAGTGATTCAGGAAGAGGCTGATCGGGCACACGTCCGGTGAATCCTGCAATGACATCGGCTCCGAAAAGGGCGGCGTTATCAATGACTTTTTCGAGACTGCGCAAAGTGTTTTCGCCATCGGGGATCAGGGGATTGCCGTAAACGCCCAAAGCGGAAATGATCATACCGTTTTTTTCGGCACATTCACGAACAGTTTTTGCATATTCAGCCATATCCGTGATCCAGGTGGCATCGGCGGCGAAGGTGATTTCGATACTTTCAAAGCCGTATTTGCCCAGATTATTGATATAAGCGGTGATTTCCGGAAGTTCTTTTCCCCGGACCATAGTTCCGATTTTAATTTGCTCAGACATAAAAACCTTTCCTTATTGTAACTGCTGTTATAGTATACCATAAGAAAAAAGATTTTTCAAGTCTCTCTTGCTCTTATTTTACGACTCTTCCGGGAAAAAAACAGTTTTCTTACCTGCCCATATCGGAAACAGAGCGAAAAATGAAACAGGGAAAACCTTTTCCCCACAGGAAAAAGGTCTTCCCCATTCAACTGTATTGCAGCTGCAATAAAATTTTTTTTGAGAAAGAACTCTGTACTGCCCAGGGCTGCTGCTCGGCAAAGCGGGCGGGCCGAAACGTCGGCTTCGGAATAACTCGCAGCTGTAACTAGCTGCGAGAATCGAAAACTGAAGTTCCCTTTTCCCCTTGTCACGGCGTAGTTCAACGAAGCCGGAAAACCTTTTTCAGTAACGCTTTTAATTTTT
>JAZUPO010000026.1:0-10184 GCA_045605205.1 Victivallaceae bacterium | reverse complement strand
TCCCCGCTTCTCCCACCGCTGCTCCCCGTAAGAAATAAGCCCTAAGGATCCTTTGAATGCTTTTCAAATCCAAAAAACGCATTTCTGTCCGTACTATCGGCGATCCGGTTTTGAGCCGGGTCGCTGATCCCGTCATCGACGTGGACGCAGAAACACGCCGTCTGGCTCAGGAAATGTATGAAGCGATGGTTGCCTTTAACGGCATCGGTCTTGCGGCTCCTCAGTACGGTGTTTCCAAAAGAATGGTGGTCATTGATGTGCCTGCTGACTCTGTTCAGGGGGATCCCACTCCCGGCGAAGAGCAGTTGCTGCCCCGGATGCCTCTGGTGCTGGTCAATCCTGAAATTCTGTCCTATTCCACCAACAAGGCTGTCCGGGATGAAGGGTGTCTTTCTGTCCCTGACCTTTATGCCCCTGTGGAACGGCCCGAAAAGGTGATTTTACGCAGTGCCACACTTGACGGAGAGATCATTGAATGTGAATGCGGCGGACTGCTCGGCAGATGTATCCAGCACGAACTTGATCATTTGGACGGCATTCTTTTTACCGACCGTCTTTCGCCTGAAGCTGCCCGTGAAGCAGCGGGGGGGATCAAACGACTCCGTCGTCTGGGTGAAAGCAAATCCTTTATGCGTACCAAGAGTATAAAATGACCTCTCCCGTCTCTTTTTTCAAAGCCTTTTTTGGAACTTGTTCGGGAAGGGATATTTTTTATGCTCTGCGGCTCAATTCCTGGGGCAGATGCATTTGGCATCTGCTGATTTTAAGCATCATCACCGCTTTTATCACCGCTTATGCCGAACAACGGCGTACAGCCGGACTTTTTGAAGCTGCCAAACTTTCTTTTATCAATTCTTTCGGCAGCAGCATTTGCGTTGACAAACAAAGTTCTGCCTGGAACTGGGTCTGTCCGGCGGCGGCTCCGACCCTTCCCCGTGAGATTCCTATGCCCAACGGCGGCCGGTTCTATTACACAGGGTTGTCCCGGAGTGTTCCGGAGTCGCTCAAAACGGTTTCCGGAATGGTCCTTGTGTGGACGCCTGAAGCATTGACTTTGGCTCTGCCTCTTTCCGGCGGCAATTACGATGTTGCCACCGTCAGCAGATACGGCACGATGAACCGTGCCGCGGGAAGTATGGAGCTGGTCAGAAAAGTCTTCCGGAATGCACCGGAAAAGTTTTCTGTCCCCCCTGAAAAGCTCCGGCAGGAAAGTGTCAATGACATCTGGGACGGAGTTTCACTGCTGTTGGGCTTCTGCCTCAAATTCGGTCTTACGCTCCGGAATTTCCTGTTGGTGTGGCTCTATACGCTGATTTTTATGGGAATGTACCGCCTTTTGAACGGTCCCACCGGCAGATTGCGTTTTCTCACTCTCAAAGAGATGTGGAAATGCGGTATTTATGCCTCTTTTCCCCCGATGGTCATTGCTTCATTGTTTCCCATTCTTGACCTGCCCTTTGTAACATACGAAACTGTCTTTATGATCACTTTGCTGATCTACTGGATGGCTGTGATCGCCCGACTTGAACGTCCCCCTTTTGAAAATGAGGAATCCGATCAATATGAATAAGTTATCTCCCCCCTCCGCCGGCAACTTCTGGCTTCTGCCCCAGTGGTACACCCAACTGGCCGCCCATACTTTCATCACGACCTTTGTTCCCCTGCCTAAAGATGCCCTTGCTCTGCTCCAGGCCGGTGAACTGGATGATCTGGATGAAGAAGAACGGATCGACTCCTTGATGATCGAGGAACTCCGTCAGCCTATGGCTGAAATACCGGGCAACTGTTTTATCTGCGTGGACAGCTGTGCTCCCACTGACACAGAACGGTTCCGTGCCAAAGGCGGAGCAGTCTACTCCCCCCGGAGTGCCTGGCAGACTTTACGTCAGAGCGAAAAGGTCCGCAAAGCGGCTCAGGCAGGTTTGTTGACTTCCATTTGTCTGCGTCCCTACCGTAATATGACAAGTGCAAGAGAATTCCGTCTTTTCATCAAAGAGGGCAAACTCAAAGGGATGAGCCAGTATCATCTGACCCGTCATTTCCGCCGTCTGGAGGGCATAAAAGAAAATCTTTGGAGCAGATGTCAGCTTTTCATCAACGCAAAATCCTGGCGTCTCCCCAAAGAACCGCTGGTAATGGATATATATTTCACTTCCAATTACGAGCGTATTATGATCGTGGATCTCAACCCCTGGTGCGGCGAGACCGACCCGAAACTTTTCAAATGGGATGAGGATTGGGATTCAGTCCCGGGTCTGCGTCTTATGGCAGCTCCGGCAGAAAACTGAAATACGAAAAAAATCCCTCCGTGCCGATCAGGACGGAGGGATTTTTTGTGCCTCAAGGACATAAGATCAGCACTTGGCAAGTTCTGCCTTGAGATCCTGAACAACTTTTGCAAAGTAGTCAAGAGCATCGCACACCGGAGCGGGTGTTGAAAGATCGACACCGGCATCTTTCATAATGTCGAGCACATCTTTTGAAGATCCTGCCTTGAGGAATCCCAGATAAGCCTCTCTGAGGGCGGGATCTCCGGAACGCAGATTGGCGGCAAGTTTCAAAGCAGCAGACATACCGGTTGCGTACTTGTAAACATAGAAGTTGTAATGAAAATGGGGGATCCGTGCCCATTCCAGTTCGATTTCCTTTGAAGGTTCCACTGCGGGGCCATAATATTCTTTGTTAAGTTCAAAGTACTTTTTACTGAGCATTTCAGCAGTCAGGGGGATTCCCTGTTCCACACTTTCGTGCATAAAAAGCTCAAACTCAGCAAACATCGTCTGCCGGTAGATCGTGCCTCTGATCTCATCCGCCATATGGGCATAGAGATAAGCACGGAAGGCAGGATCTTTGCTTTGTGAAAGCAAATGTTCAAACAGGAGTATTTCGTTGGTGGTGCTTGCCACTTCGGCAACGAAAATACGGTAGTCGGCATAAATATAGGGCTGAGTGCGGTTGGAATAAAAACTGTGCATCGAATGTCCCAGCTCGTGAGCCAGAGTAAAGATATCATCCAGCTGACCTTTGAAGGTCATCAGAATGTAGGGATAGGTATCAAAACAACCGCTGGAATAAGCTCCTGAGCGTTTCCCTTTGCGTTCCGGGGTGTCGATCCAACGCTGTTTGAAAGCAAGATCAATAAACTTCCCGTACTCTTCCCCCAGGGGTTTCACAGCATCTTTGATCAACTGTTCCGCCTGACTGAAACTATATTCTCTGGAACATCCGGGCAACAGGGGATTGTACATATCATACATATCCAGTCTGTCGACCTTGAGCACCTCTTTGCGCAGCTGCATATATTCATAAAAAGCGGGCAGCTTTTCGTGAACAGCGGCAATCAGACTGCGGTAGACACTTTCGGGGACCCGGTCGGGCGTCAGGGCACTGTTCAATGCATTTGAATAATTACGGAACTGAGCTCCCACCGTATGACGACGGACGGTTCCTTCCAGAGCAGCGGCAAAGGTATTACGGAAATTGCGGTAGACCTTGTACAGTTTTTTGAATGTACGGCGACGGGTTTCCCGGTCGGGATTTTCCATAAGGGAGCGGAAGGAACCGTGGGTCAGCTTGTGACTTTTGCCTTCGCTGTCACGAATGGAACCGAACTCAAGATCGGTATCATTGAGAGCATTGAAAAGAGTTCCTGAAAGTCTCAACACCTGAGAAAATCCTCCCAGCAGTTTTTCTTCAGCTTCCGAGAGAACGTGGGGCCGTTCAATGAGAATATCCTCCAAATGACGGCGGCAGAAAGCAAGTTCAAAAGAGTCGAGAAATTTTTTCATTTTCTCTTCCGGGATCTGGAGCAGTTCAGGTGTAAAATAGGCTTCAAGCGGAGCAAGTTCAGCCAGAAGCGACTCCACTTTTCCGTACCGGGCCCGGCTGGCATCGACACCGGTTTCCTGATCCAGAGTCAAATGGGCATAGACATAAACTTTTTCCGCCAGGCGGTTCAATTCCAGAGATGTATTGACAGCATCTCTGAGAGTTTCCGGAGAATCTCCCAGATGCCCTTTGAAAGAGGCAAATTTTTCAGTCAGAGGCCGGATCTTTTCAAAGTCCTGCTGCCAGAGTTTTTCATTGGCGTAGATCGCCTCAAGATCCCATACGGGGAGCTTTTCACTTTTTGGGCTCATTTTTCTTTTTCCTTTTCTTTTGGCTCTGTTCTTCTTTTTTATTTTCAGCAAATTTGTCAAGCATTTTCAAAACGGTTTCCACGCCTGGGAAATCCCGGAAGCGGAAACTTCTTGCCGCGGCAAGGGGAAATTCTCTGCATAAAGAATCAAATTCTTCATCATTGACGGCTCCCCGGTCAACACCCAGAATCAGGGGTTGATCCGGATTTTCGTTGAGGAACTCCATTCTCGGTTGAAAGCTCCACTTGTGCCAACGGTGAAAAAGTTCCAAATGGCACACGTTTCCGTCTGAGCTGCGAAAACTCAGATCGGGGAAGCAGACCCCCTCTTTACCCATATTGATAAATGGCGTATCACCCACGATCTCCCAGGCTGCTTTTTTTTCCCGCACGCTCCGGTGAAAGAGTTTTATTTCTTCCGGGACATAGGCGGCAATATTTCTGTAATGTGAAACAAGTCCGGAACTTTCATCCAGAAGGAGTTTCCCTTTTCTGCCGCGGATCTCCACTTCACTTTCCACATTATAGTGCTTCAGATTGAGGATCGCCGGAAAAAATGATCCCAGCAGCAGACCGTACTTCCGGGCATTTTCCAGTAACGCTCCGGGGCCGCTGATATCCATACGCAAGAGCCCGGAGTCGAGCTGAGTCAGTTCCGCAAGGAGGCGGAAAAACTTCATAAACTTCACCACTTTTCTGAGTTCAGCCGTATCAGGTTCCCTGAGAGTGACCGTAAGTTTCTCAGCATAAAGAAGCATCGTTTGAACCAAAGCTGTATTGTAGCGGTGTATAAGATCCTTTTCAGAAATCTCCTTGAAAGAATTGAGTATTTCAAAGTCCGGCAGATCTCCATAAATATCGAATGCACAACTGCCCATCTGTTTGCGGTAATGTTCTTCTGAAAAATCTCCTTTTTGAGCGATAAGGGCTCCGGAACGCTTAAAAAGTTCTCTGCGAAGTTCTCCATAATCCCTTTCCGGATCGGCCGCGGAAAAAACCGCCATATCGCAAAGCAGCTTTTCCAGTCCTGCGGCAAATTTCGGATCCTGAGCTCCCAGGGCGGCCCTGCGGCTCATATCGGTGATCTCACTGCGGCATCTGCCGACTCCGCTGCGAAAAATCAGAAGCAGTGTCCTGGCGGTCAGGAGATTTTCCTCTTTATCCGGGTCAGCAAAACGGCAGAAAAATTTTCCATTCCGGTATGTGGTACGCAAAAGATCGATATTAAGCATTGCTTTCAATCAGTTCCTTGTAAGCACTTCGGATCTGTCCTGCCAGTTTCACGCATTCGACTTGAGCTTTGTCCACATCAGCCGCAGAAAGACCGGCAAAGGACAGAGCACAGACCTGCTCACCGCAAACAGCCGGAAGCGACAGCTGCCAGAAGCGGCCTGAATGGAAATTCAGCAGCATTTGATTCTGACGGGCCGCTTCAAAGCGTTCTCTGAACAAAGCTCTCCCCTGTTCCGGAGCATCGACTGCGTCAAGGATCGTCTGACACTCCTCCGGGGATTTTCCTTCAGCAGCCAGACATACTGCCGCCGGATCTGAACGCCACAAAGGAGCGGCCGCGGGAGTTCCCCTTTGCACATTAAAAAAGTGGTACAATCCCAAAGGAGTCACCGTAACAAATTCGCAGGAAAATCCGAGAGATTCCACACTCTCCCGCAGCAATGGCAAAGCGACTCGTGCCAGGGGATGATTTTTTGCGGCATTACGTCCCAAAAGTGCCAGCCCGGGAGTGGGGATCACGCACCGGTAGGAACTTTTCGTCAGGAGTCCCGCTTCGATCAGGTCAGCGACCATCCGGCTCACCATACTGGGATGGACTCCCAGAGCAGCGGTAACGCTCCTGAGAGATGTGGGCTTCGGATTTGAAGCCACCATAGCCAGGATTTGAAGAACACGGTTTGTCCGTGGACTGTTCATAAGGCTTTCCGCCGTAAATTAAGAGCCCGTGCCACGGGCGGAGGGACGTGGGCGGCATAATCAGCTCCCAGCCGTGCCACCTCTTTCACAAGGGTCGATGAAACGTAGGAGTTTTCCAGTTGAGGAGTCAGAAAGATGGTTTCGCATCCTTTAAGGAGTTCCCGGTTCATCAGAGCCATCTGCAGTTCATACTCAAAGTCAGAGAATGCCCGCAAGCCTCTGAGGATGGCATCGGCGTGAAGCTCTTTGACGGCATCCACCAGCAATCCTTCAAAAGCGATGACCTCCACATTGGGCATATCGGCACAGCTTTCCTGGATCAGCTGGCGTCTTTCCTCAAGGGAAAAGAGGGGATTTTTGCCGGAATTGACCGCCACAGCCACCACGACTTTGTCAAAAAGACACCGGGCACGTTCCACCAAATCCAGATGTCCGTTGGTAAAAGGATCAAAAGAACCCGGATATATTACTGTTTTCATAGAGTTTTCCCCTTGACTGGAATGTAAAACAAGTGTATTTTATAAAAAAGACTCAATTATTGAGTTTTTTGACGTTCAATTGATATAATATACGACAAGTTTATGGATTTTTCAATTCAATTTGACACACAACTTCCAGCCGGATGCAGTGCAGTTGCGGGATTCGGAGTTTTTGACGGCGTCCATCCGGGACACCGTCTGATCATCCGCACCGCCTCTGAAATGGCTCTGGCTGCCGGAGCCCGTCCGGCGGCATTGACCTTTGTTCCCCATCCCCGGGCGGTGATTCCCGGAAACAGCGCTCCCGGCTTGATCGTCAGCGTTCCGCAGCGTTTGCGACTGCTGCGTCAGGCGGGAGCTGAAGTAACAGGTGTCATCAACTTCACACCGGAATTCGGAGCTATGGAACCGGTAGAATTTCTTGAAGCCCTCCTCCGGATCCCCGGTTTCAGGATCGCAGGCATCTGCGTCGGTGAAGACTGGCGTTTCGGCTGCCGGGGCAAGGGGGATGCTGAACTTCTGGAACGTTTTTCCCGGCAGCACGGTCTGCTTTTTCAGGCGGTAAAACGACTGGAACGCAACGGCATCAACATCAGTTCCAGTGTTATCCGGGAACGAGCAGGAAGGGGAGATCTTGCGGGAGCAGCTGAGATCCTGGGCCGTGACCTCACTTTGTCCGGCACTGTGGGAAAAGGGTTCCGCATCGCAACTTCCCAGCTCAACGCCCCCACCGCCAATCTGCGTCTGGCCCACGGTTTGCTGGTTCCGGACGGAGTCTACGCCGGAGCTGCCGGATTTGAAAACAAAACTTATCCGGCCGTCCTCAATATCGGTTTTGCTCCTACATATAACGTCAATGAAAGACGTATTGAAGTTCATCTGCTTGATTTTTCAGGGGAACTCTACGGCAGAGAACTTGAAGTATCTCTTTTTTCCCGTCTGCGTCCCGAAAAAAAATTTCCTTCTCCGGCGGAACTGAAAGAGCAGATCGTCAAGGATATTGCAAACACAGCGGCCATTTTCAAGGACCGCTTTCACAATCAGGAGGTATGAAAAATGATTAAAGGTCTTGGAATCGACATCGTTGAAACTGACCGTATCCGTCAGGTCATTGAACGGCACGGTGATCAGTTTTTGAACCGGGTCTACACCCCGGCTGAACAGGCCATCGGCAAGATCCGTGCAAGTGCCCATCACTTCTATGCCGGTCGCTGGGCCGCCAAAGAAGCCGCTGCCAAAGCTCTCGGCTGCGGCATCGGTCAGGAGTGTGCCTTCAACGAGATCGAAGTGGTCGACTCAGCCATCGGCGTACCTTCTCTGGTCTTTTCAGGCAGTGCTGCCCGTACCGCCGCCGCTCTGGGAGCAAAAAATGTGAGAGTTTCCATTACCCACGAAAGAGATTACGCCGCTGCCGTGGTCATCATTGAAGAATAAATACGGCAGCTGATCGGTAATATACCGCACAAATTATCTTTCCGGGAAAGATACTTGACTTTTCCCTGTCCGTGTGATATATTATGGAGCGTGCAGAAGTGATCGCGTAAGTTACCGCAGAAAGAGACACTTGCGGTGTTTCCCGGCTTTCCGGCGGGAATGAATTGAAGGAATATGTGTTTTATGAAACTTTTTTTTGTGTTTTCCGGCCAGGGAGCCCAGAGCGTGGGAATGGGGCGTGACCTCTACGACCATTACGCAACGGCCCGCAAGTACTTTGATACGGCAGATGAGGTTCTGGGTTACTCTTTGAAAGAAGTGATCTTTGACGGTCCTGCTGAAAGACTCACAGAGACCCGTTACTGCCAGAGTGCCATTTATACGATGAGTTGTGCCTGTCTCGGCGTTTTCAAAGAAAAATTCCCTGAAGCACTCCCCTGTGCCGCTGCCGGGTTGAGCCTGGGAGAATATGCTGCACTCTGCTGCGGCGGAGCTTTCACCTTTGAAGAAGGCTTGAAACTGCTCCAGAAACGGGCCGATCTGATGGATGAATGCTGCCGCAGCACCGCAGGCGGTATGGCCACCGCTCTCGGTTGCGATGCCGCCGTTATTGAAGAGGTGTGTGCCGCTGCCGGAATCGACGTAGCCAACTACAACTCCCCCGGTCAGATCGTCATTTCAGGCGAAAAGGAAAAGGTCAAAACTGCCGTTGCAGAGCTGAAGGCCAAAGGTTACCGCAAGGTGATCGAACTGCAGGTATCTGGAGCGTTCCATTCCAAACTGATGACCCCCGCCGGAACTGCTCTGGCAGAAGTTCTTTCTGCTGCGGACTTGAAACTTCCCGGGATCCCCGTTTACCAGAACTTCACAGCCGCCGCTCCCGCCGGTGTTGAAGAACTGAAAAAGAATCTGGCTTCTCAGGTTTCCGGTTCTGTCCGCTGGGAGTCCTGTGTCCGTGCTGCTGCGGCAGCCGGAGCTGAAATGATGATCGAATTCGGTCCCGGCAACGTGCTGACCGGACTTCTCAAACGGACTATCCCTGAAATGAAAAGTGCCAACATCAACAGCGTGGAATCACTGGAAAATTTCCAGTTCTGATATAAATATAACATTTTTTTGAGGAGAATATAAAAATGGGAAAACTCGACAACAAGATCGCTCTCGTCACCGGCGGTGCCCGTGGTATCGGTGAAGCTATTTCTTTGAAACTTGCTTCCGAAGGAGCCAAGATCGCCATTGTGGACATTCTGCTGGATGTAGCACAGGCAACCGCTGAAAAATTCACGGCTATGGGTTATGAAGCCAAAGCCTACGCCGCCAACGTGGCCAAAGTCGCAGAAGCTGATGCCACTGTGAAACAGGTCATCGCCGATTTCGGCCGGATCGACATTCTGGTCAACAACGCCGGTATCACCAAAGACAACCTGATTATGCGTATGAGCGAAGAAGAATGGGATGCCGTCATCGCCGTGAACTTGAAAGGTACTTTCAACTTCACCAAGTCCGCCGTGACCGCTATGGCCCGTCAGCGTTCCGGCAAGATCGTCAACATCGCTTCTGTTGTCGGCCGTATGGGTAATGCCGGTCAGGCCAACTACTCAGCTTCCAAAGCCGGTGTCATCGCTCTGACCAAGAGCACTGCCAAGGAATTCGGTGCCCGCAACGTTCAGGTGAACGCAGTGGCTCCCGGTTTCATTGAAACAGAAATGACTGCCAAGCTGCCCCAGTCCGTCCGCGACACTTTTATGATGGTGATCCCCGCCAAACGGCCCGGAAAACCCGAAGATGTTGCCAATGTGGTGGCTTTCCTTTGCTCTTCTGATGCCGACTACGTCACAGGCCAAGTGCTCAATATTGACGGCGGAATGTTGATGTAAGCAAATAAAAACGGAAAAAAAACAAAAAAAAACTTGACAAACAACAGAAACGGGGTAATATTATACAAAGGACATTTATCTTTGTCCGAAAGATAATAAGATTTAACGTTTCTTTATCACAAGAAAAACGAAACAAAAAAAATTCAGGAGTTTGAAAAATGGCTGAACTGACCAAAGACGAAATCCGCGCAAAAATCAAAAAGATCGTGGTGGAAAACCTCGGAGTCTCTGAAGATCAGGTTACCGATGATGCCCAGTTTGCCCAGGACCTCGGCGCTGATTCTCTCGATCAGGTCGAACTGGTGATGTCACTGGAAGAAGAATTCG
>JAZUPO010000025.1:0-7912 GCA_045605205.1 Victivallaceae bacterium | reverse complement strand
ATTTTCGGAGGCACCCCCTCTGAAAAGCAGAAAATTATGACAGAACTTGATCTGCGTAAGGTCAAGTGGCAGGATGACCTTGCCTCTGAACTGGGCTTCAAGCGTACACCGGTGCTCTCCTTTAAGATCGACACATCCATTGAACGGGGCGACCGTGTGTTTGCTCTGCTCAACAAAAATGAAAATCAGGGAGATGAGCAATGAATTGCTCTGCTGACATACACTGTCAGGCAGCAGAATTGCTCCTGGCATCAAAAAAGGTGCTGATCTTCACCCATCAGCGTCCGGACGGGGATGCTTTGGGGGCGTCATTCGGATTGAAGTATTTTCTGGAATACAACGGAGTAAAAGCTGAAGTTTTCATTCCGGGGAGCATACCTCACCGGCATACAAAACTTTTTTCGGGCTTTCTTTCCCAACTTTCAGAAGAAGAACTCAGCACCTTTGACACCTTTGCTGCCGTTGACTGTGCCAATCCGGCCCGTCTGGGAGCTCCTGATTTTCTTTCCATTGACACCTTGCGGAAAAGCCGCTTCATCAACATCGACCACCACGGCGGAAACTCTATGGAATCCGGATTTTTCAATCTGGTTTCTCCTGATTCATCAAGCTGCTGTGAACTTCTGGTGGATATCCTTACCCACGCCGGCAAGGATATTCCTGAAAAATGTGCCCAGCCCTTTATGACCGGTATGATGACCGACACGGGGTGTTTCCGTTTTTCAAATACCAAAGCCCATACATTGAGAACGGCGGCTTTGCTTCTTGAAGCGGGAGCACAGTTGGAACCCATTGTCAATGCTGTATTTTTCAGCAAGCCCGTCAGCCAGATGTGTTTTGAAAACGAACTTATGCAAAAGCATTTGAAGTTCGCTTCAGAAGGAAAAATCGCTTATGCGGTGATCCCTGATGAACTCACGGCAAAGCACAATTTCAATATCAAAGAAGATGAAGGTTTGATCGACCTTTTGCGTGAAATCGACGGTGTCATCATCGCTGTGCTGCTTTATCACGGACCGGGAGGCATCAAGATTTCTATGCGGAGCAAAGACAGCCGTTTCCCTGTCGGCCCTGTGGCCCGGGCTTTCAACGGCGGCGGCCACGAACTTGCAGCAGGAGCCACATTTGAAGGAACGGCAGAAGAAGCTGAAAAAGCTCTTATTGCCAAATTGTCTGACCTTTTCGCCTGAACCGTTGTAAAACAGGAGCAAAAGAGTTTTTATGCTGATGATGTTGATGTATCACAGGATCCTGCCTTATGAACATCCCCAGGCCATATCCACAGCCCAATTCAACCGGCAGTTGGATTATCTGTCAAAACACTATCACTTTCTGACTCCTGAGGAGGTCATTGCCTACACCAAAGGGGAACTTGCCGACAGGTTAAAACCTTATGCAGCACTTTCTTTTGATGACGGTTGGTGCGACAATCATCTTTTTGCAACTCCGATCTTGAAGGAACGGCATTTGCGGGCCATTCTTGCGGTCTCTGCCGGTTACCTTTACGATGCTCCTGTACGCACGACGGAATCCCCTGAGATCCTGAACCGTTCTATGGATGAAGCTCAAAAAGCAGCAGCATCAGGGGATTTCCGTTCTTACGCCTCACTTCAGGAGCTTCAGACAATGAGGGACTCCGGAGTCTGGCGTCTGGAAGCCCACGGCACAGCCCACATCAAAGGAGATGGCAATTGCAGCGTTCTTGCCGTGCCGCAACACAACGAAAGCCTTGAGGCATACCGCAATCGCCTTAAAGAAGACATAACTCACTGCCGCACGCAGCTGCAGGAAAAGCTGAATGTACAGACAGAAATGTTTTTCTGGCCCTGGGGACACTGGTCGGAACTTGGGTATGAAACGGTGAAAGAAATGGGTTTGCTCCAATTCACCGTTGCCAAAGGAAGCATTAAAAGGGGTTCTTTTGATAAACTTCTTCCCCGTATCGGCGTTTCTCCGCGGTGGAAAAAGTTCCGCAAAAACTGTTTTGTGTTCCGTCATCCGCTTCTGACGGCACTCCACGATTTGTTTCACACAGAAAAAGTGTGTTTCGACGATATTGTGAAAGGCATATAATGACTGTACCCCAGGAATCATACCTTAACGGCCGGGCAGAGCTGGGCAAACACTGTTTGGAACTTTTGCAGGGAACTCCGGGAGCAAAACGGATCCTTTCCCACGTTTTCTGGGAAAATTTCTGGTGTAACGAAAAGGGTACTCCCCAAACTCTTTTTTATGATGCCCCCCTGGCAAAAAAACAAAACGTCCAGAGCTTTGACACTTACGGAGCCCCCCTGATTGAAAAGAAAGGGAATTTCAGCCGTTTGTGTGTCACAGCCAACTGGGTCCTTGAAATGGGAAATTTTGACGGTCTTGACTCCTGGTTCGGAGCTCTTTCAGGCAAAACCCGCAAAAAGCTCCGCTGGCTCCGCAACGCATTGCCCAAAGAGAATATTTCCATTGTTCCGGTCGATTCAGAAGAACGTTTCCGGCTTTTTGAAAAACTTTATTCATCCCAGTTCCCCAAATATTCTCCGGGCTGTGAAGACAA
Source organism: Victivallaceae bacterium (assembly GCA_045605205.1). Lineage (GTDB taxonomy): Bacteria > Verrucomicrobiota > Lentisphaeria > Victivallales > Victivallaceae > UBA1784. Next base: position 5,364 of record JAZUPO010000025.1, on the reverse strand, counting down.
TAACGGCGTATGGAAAATCTATCAGGAATTGGAAAAACAGCAGAGAAATTTCAGTTTTCTGCTTCTGGATGCTCAAGGAAATCCCGTCGCTGCCAATCTGGGATATATCAATGGTTCGTCATTTAATTTTACTCATTTGACAAGAACCGCCTCATCTCTTGATAAATTTTCCCCCGGATTCTATTTGACCTACTGGCTGATCCAGGAACTTTTCACCACCCATCCTGAAGTCAAATGCTTCTTTATGGGCCCCGGAACTTATGATTACAAGCCCGCCTTGCTGGGAAAACCCCTTCCGGTTTACCGCTATGTAAAAAATTCTCTTTTCAATCTTCCGGAACTGCTCCGGCTCCGCTGGCGGTACAAAAAAGAACTCCACCGCTTCAAAGAGCAAAGTTCTGCCCCCAACCGGTAACAACAGCCCAAAAGTTTTGATCCCTCACCCAAAAATGTGAGGGATCATTCTTATTTTTCTGATTTCTTCAGATTAGAGAGTGAGGATGATGTCCCGGATCGACCTGGTACTGATTCCAACCGGTTTTACAGTATTCATCGACGCCGGTATCCCAGCCCAGCTGCCTGACGTGATGTGCCAGACTCAGCCGTGTGGCCATCGTCACGCCCGGGTTGACAGCCGGATTCCAGGCGGCATAAGCAGCGGTACAGAAAATGGTGATAAAATTCCGGTCGTGAGAAATATGCCAGGTGGTTTCCAGCATACCGAAAAGTTTTTCTTCCCCGGCAAGTTTTCCAAGACTTTTTATGCCATTCGGATTGAGCCAGGGGCAGACGACAACAGAAAATTCTTCACCTTTGAAAAACTTTACAGTAGGCCATTCGGGTTCCGGGTCTTCCGGTTTTTCTTTAGGACAGCCGTACTGCCAGTCAGCAATAATGATATCTTTGGGAAGCTCCTTGTAAAGTTCGCTCAACTGATGCTCAGGCAGGCCGCAAACGATATATCCCTTCCACCGTTCATCCCCCTGCTGCAGCAGCATATCGTGCCACATAATAACCCGGGTGCCTTTTTCAGCAAAAAGATCCCGGAAATAACAGATATGTTCTTTAACAAGGGTTTTAAGTTCCTTTTTACGACACTCCCGGCAGGTGCCGATATTGTCCGCTTCGTCACAGCCGATGTGAAAGAAAGGAGGACAATCAAAAAATTCATAAAGTTCCATAACAAGGTCAGTCAGGATACGCCTTGTTTCAGGATTGGTCAGACACCAGGTCCACCCTTCGGGTTCAAAGAGGGGCTGTAATTCGGGGGCATAACTCAAGATGGCGTGCTTACCGGTAACGATCCGTCCGCCAGCGGCGTGACCGAGCAGATTGAACTGAGGGATAAGAGTGATCCCCAACTCCTGACCGAGCCGGATCAAGGCTTTCAATTCGCTTTTGTCAAGTTTTTTATCCGCCCAGCACATTTCAGGATGAGAGTCAAAAGGAAAGATCCCCCAGCACTCAATGACAGCGTAATTGAATTTGTGATAAGCGGCAATACGGATCTGCCGTTCAATATCCCACAGAGGGGTCTCAGGGAAAATGCACAGATGGATACCTCTGAAAGCCAGAGCAGGTTCATCTTTTATTGTACAGGGAACGAGGAAATATTCCGTCACCTTTTCGGTGCCCCTCTGGACTTCAGCCAGCTGCCGCAAAGTTTTCATTGCGTTCATCACACCGTTAAGGCCTGAAGCAGTCAGAGAAATACGCTCTTGAGTCACTTCCGCAGTATAGGCATCAGGATTTCCCTTTCCGGCTGTGGCACAGACGAAAACACTCACCTGCGGTGAAGTCTGCCAAAAGAGGGCACACCACTCTTTTATTTTCTCTTCGACGCCATAAACATCTGCAACACACGCTTCAATGATGCAATTATCTTTGATAATGTATTCTTCACCGTCATTAAAGGCGATTTCTTTAGGGACAGGGATCAATCTGTCGGTCAATATCTTTATTTCGCGTTCTTTCATAATGAAAAGTTCTCCTGAATATCGCTTAAAATTTATCCTTTGACTTAATATTTTCCCTGTCATAAAAACAAATTCCCCCGGCAAAACCGGAAAGAACAGCTGTTTCCTGAACGGAACTCAGAGCGTGATCCCCTTAAGCTTGCGGTAAATGGAAACTGCGTAGGAATCGGTCATCCCTGAAATAAAATCCATAACCGACAGCAACCGTGCATAAGGATCGTTACACCAGACGGGATCATTGAGTTTTTCTGTAATGTCTGTTACCAAAGCTCCCATACGGCGTGAACGGTAGGAGGCCTTGCCTTTGCCTGTTTTTTCAGCGGCAAGTTCGTTGACACTGGGCACAAACACATCAAGCATTCCGGAAACCATTTCAAAGCCGGCACTGATTATCTCTGCCACTTTGCGGTTGTTGTAAATCATCTCCTCACTGCGTTTACGCACCTCTTTAAGCTGAGGCGTACAGGAAAGCAGCTCCGTCAAAGGTTTGCCGAGTCCGCCCTCAAGGATCTCATCGCAGTGCTCACAAAAAACCTGTGATGCTTCACGCACCAGTGCCCCTATGACCAAAGCCCGCAAATACTCCGTCCGGCGCACAGGATTAGTGATATTCCTCAAATGCGAGGCTACAGATGGATCAGGCAGCAGTCCCAGATACCGGTTTTCCACTTCATCCTGAGAAATCATCCCCAACCGGGCCCCATCTTCAAAGTCAACAACAAGATAGGCAATATCGTCTGCCGCTTCCACCAGATAAGCAAGAGGATGACGGGCATAAGAGTAAGGGCCGTATTCAATCAAACCGCAATTGGCGGCAACTTCAGCAAAAAGTTCTTTTTCGGCGTTGAAAAAGTTGAACTTCTTACCGGCGACCCCCGGCGGCTTGATTTCAGAAGCGGAAGTTGAAGGATACTTTGCAAAACTTCCCAACGTGGCACAGGTCAGCTGCATTCCCCCGAGTTGATCCGCCATTTCAAGAACACTCAAAACACGGAACCCTTGAGCATTGCCTTCATAAAATTCAAAATCCTTCGCCTGCTCTGGAGTCAGTTCACTGCGGAGTGCCCGGGCTACTTCAGAAGAGGTGAACCAGAAACGGATCGCCTCTTCCCCGGCGTGTCCCAAAGGCGGATTGCCGATATCGTGAGAAAGAGCCGCCGTGGCCACAATAGCTCCCACATCGGAAACCTGAGCTTCACCCAAATCATAATTTTTTTTGAGAAACACCCCGGCAGCCGTTCCCAGCGACCGGCCGATGGAACTTGTTTCAAGGCTGTGGGTCAAACGGGTTCTGACATAATCTTCCTGAACAAGAGGGAACACTTGAGTTTTATTCTGAAGTCTGCGGAACGCTCCGGAAAAAATCACCCGGTCAAAATCACGTTGAAAGGGAGAACGTTCAAGTTTTATAGTTCCGGGAGCATCACTGCCCAGCCGTTTTGCTGAAAGCAGATTTTTCCACTGCATTTTACTCATTTTTCAAGGACTCCGCAACATCGTCGATAATGTCTTCCAGGGATTTTTCAGGCTGCCAGTTGTTGAGAGCACGGATCTTGTCTGTATCAGGCATACGGCGACGCATATCTTCAAAGCCTTTGGCATAGGCTTTTTCGTAAGGGATCACCTTGATGTTTGAACTGCTCCCGGTACGTTCAATGACCAGCTCTGCAAGTTCACGGATCGTTACCAGACGCTGAGAGCCGATATTATACACCTGACCGTAAGTCCTTTCATCATCGATCAGAGCGACAAGGGCACGCAGCACATCATAAACGTGGCAGAAACAGCGTGACTGCCCGCCGTCACCATAGACGGGAATATCCTCATTTCTTAATGCCGCCCGCACAAAACGGGGCAGCACCATACCGTACATTCCGGTTTGCCGGGGGCCGACTGTGTTGAAAAAACGGGTTACAGTTCCCCGCAGATTGGCTGTCTGCACCAGAGCGGTCAAATAAAACTCATCCAGGAGCTTACTGCAGGCATAACTCCAACGGGAGTGTTCCGGAGAACCGATAAGCAGATCGTCGCTTTCTGAAAACTTTTCTTTAGTGGATTTACCATATACTTCACTTGTTGATGCCGCAATGATCCGCTTGTCAAACTCAACTGCAGGCAGCAGGACATTTTCAGTCCCCCGGACATTGGTGGAAATGGTACGGGCCGGTTCATTGACGACCAGTTCGACACCCACGGCGGCGGCAAGATGGATCACGACATCTGATTCTTTGACCAGCTGCCGCACACTTTCTTTATCTTCGGCGACATCCAATTCAACGATCCGCAGTCCGGGATCATCTTTGACTGCATCAAGATTGGCAATGTTTCCCGTTGAAAAATTGTCAGCAACAACAACTGAATTTCCGCTTTTAAGCAATGTTTCAGTCAGGTGACTGCCGATAAAACCGGCTCCGCCGGTGACAAAGATCTTCATGGCAACTGTACTTTCTTATTGCTGAACAGAGTATAAAGGCCGATAACGGGCCCGGAAAGGACATACAAAGTAACGATCACCGCCAAACCGGGCAATCTGAAAATGATAACGGCGATCAAAAGCAATATGGTGGCGATCAACCGTTTCCGATTGTGTCTGATGGTCATCAGGAATCTTCCGGCGTGCAGATAGGGTACTTTGGACACCATCAAAAATCCCAGCAAGGCAGAATACACAGGCAGTATCAGAGGATAATTTTTGAAAAAATCTCCGCTGTTGGGCATAAGAAACACCAAAACGCACAAAGCCGCTGCCGCTCCCGGCGAGGGCATCCCTGAAAACCAGTTCGGATCTTTTTTGCTTCCGTCGATAGCAGCAACATTGTAAGTGGCAAGACGCAAAGCGGCACCGCCGAGATAGATGGCTCCGCAGATGTAGAGAGTTACAGTGACAGCGGTGCTGATCTTCCAGAAATAGAGATATTCCGTCAGCACCACAACAAGAACCGCAGGAGCAACCCCAAAGGTCACCATATCAGAAAGAGAATCCATTTGGATCCCGTGCATACTTGCCGCATTGAGAAGCCGTGCAGCAACTCCGTCCATCGCATCAAAGATCATTGCCGAAAAGATCAGGATCGCCACCGTATTAAAGACCTGTATGGCTCCGCCGGTACCGCTGATAAGGGTCTCAAAACGGTATTCGTGGGCGTGAAGCGTATACAAGATCGCCGCAAAACCGCAAAGGCTGTTGCATAAAGTCAAAGAATTCGGGATCCACTTGAGAAGCCGTCTTCCCACTTCTGAAAATTTTATTCTTGCTCTCATTGTTTTTATTACTCCGTAACAAATTCCAGGAATCGGGTATTTATCATATTACTGCAGTTAAAACACCAGTTTTTCCTCTATTTTATAAGGCTCTGTTCCCATTACGGGTAGGTAAGAAAACTATTTT
>JAZUPO010000024.1:0-12447 GCA_045605205.1 Victivallaceae bacterium | reverse complement strand
CCAGTTCTTTCATCAAGCTGAGGACTTCTCCCACCATTTCCGGATCAAGGGCACTGGTGGGCTCGTCAAAGAGGAGCACTTCCGGATTCATTGCCAAGGCCCTGACAATGGCAATACGCTGTTTCTGACCGCCTGAAAGCTGCATCGGATAGGAATCCGCCTTGTCGGCAAGGCCGATACGCTTGAGAAGTTCCAGGGCTTTGGCATCGGCGGTTGCGGCAGAAAGTTTCCCGGTTTTCACCGGTGCGAGAGTGATGTTTTCTTTGATCGTCAGATTGGGGAAAAGATTGAAATGCTGAAAGACCATTCCCACCTGCTGCCGGAAACGGGTGATCTCTTTAGTTTTTCTGCCAACGGGAGCGTTGTGAAAGAGGATCTCCCCGGAAGTGGGCTTTTCGAGCTGGTTGAGGCAGCGTAAAAATGTGCTTTTTCCGCTGCCCGAGGGGCCTACGACAAAAACCGCTTCGCCGGGAGAAATGGCAAAATCAGCGTGATCGACGGCGACGACACCGGGAAATTCACAGGTAAGCTGTTTGACTTCAAAGACAAAATTGCTGTTACTCATTGCGTTTCAATCTCCTTTCAAAAATCCCCAGCAGCCAGGTCAGAAGCATTACACAGGCAAGGTAGATCGCAGCCACAGCCATCAGCGGCATAAAGGCATCGTATGTCTGACTGCGGATAATGTCTCCTGCTTTGGTCAGATCCTGAAGGGCGATATACCCTGAAACAGAGGTTTCTTTGATAAGTACGATAAATTCATTTCCCAGAGCGGGAAGGACATTTTTCAAAGCCTGAGGCAGAATGATATACCGCATTGTTTGCCAGTAGCTCAGCCCCAGGGCATCACCTGCTTCAAACTGTCCCTTGTCGATGGACATAATGCCGCTGCGGATGATTTCAGCCACATAGGCTCCGGAGTTGATGCCGAAAGCAATACAGGCGACCAGAACTTTGTTGTCACAGGATTTGAGAATGATGAAATAAATGATCAGCAATTGAACAACGCAAGGCGTTCCCCGGATCACCGTCAGATAGATCCGGCAGAGGAAATTGAGGAACTTCATCTTGCCCGTCCTGTCGTGCGTGGCACGGACAACGGCTACTGCAAACCCGAGAATAATGCCCAGAATGACCGAAAAAAAGGAGATCTGAACAGTTTTCAAAAAACCGCCCCAGATGTAGAGCCACCGGCTGTCAGTGACAAAGTTCGTTTGAAAATCATCAGAAATCCGGTGGAGCAATGAAGATAGCTGCCCTGCTTTTTCTGTTTCTTTGACCTGTTTTGCAAGAGTTGTGTTGCGCTTGAAAATCTGCCGCAGTTCACCGCTTTCCTTGAGTTCTTTGATAACGGCGTTGACAATGCCGCACAGTTCACGGTTGTTTTTGTTGAGGGCAATGGCATACTCTTCACTTGTCAAAGGTTCTTTGAGAGATACAATGGCACTGGAATTGAGCTTTTCCAGCACGTGGGCGGGTTCTTCATCAAGAACGACGGCGTCCAGTTTGCCGATTTTCAAGGCTTCCACTGCCACAGATGGATTGTCAAACTGCTGGAGCAGGGGGGAGTTTTTCCGGGTAATGATGTTCTGCCTCAGATAATCGTAGGCGGTGGTGCCGCTCTGACAGCCGACACGTTTGTTTTTTTTCAGATCGTCGCCGCATTTGATGGAGGAGTTATGGGGCACAAGGATCACTTGAGCTGAACGGCTGTAAGGAATGGTGAAAATCACCTTCTTTTTACGTTCTTCCGTGACGGTGATGCCTGAGGCCGCAATATCAGCTTTGCCGGTAACGATATGGCCGATGACGGAATCGAATTTTGTGTCGATGATGACCAGCTCACGCTTGAGTTTTCGGGCAACTGCTCTGGCGATATCCACATCAATACCGACGATCTGCTGACCGTTGATAAATTCATAGGGGGGGAATCCTGCGGAAGTGACCAGGGTCAAGGTTTCAGTGGATTGTTTTTCATTACCGCACCCGCACAGCAGCAGAAGCAGCAGAGTCAACACTCCCTGTAAAAATTTTTGATATTTCATAGAAAAAAAGCCTTATGAAAAAATAGATTGACAACCTGCATAATATAGCACTTAAAGCGGGTAAATGCAATACTTCACCTTGAAAAGAAACCGTTTGAGATGTACATTAAATAACCAACCTGAGTACAGAAGTGAAAAAGGAGAATCCGGCAGTTTATGAAAAATCAGTTTCCCGTCTTGAAATCCGGCGTTCAGGAGCCTTTCTTCCTGCCCGGATATCCTGATTATCCCGTTTATATCCACATCCCTGAAACCTATTCTCCGGATAAAGAAACCCCCTTGTTTTTCTTTATGCACGGCGGAGATAAAAATACTCCCCCGGAGGCCCCTTTCAAGATGTACCTTGAACCGGAAAAAGGATACCTCGCCCCGCTTATCAAAGAGGCTCCCTTTGTGACCGTCGCCCCCTGCGCCCCTTTTGCCAAAGACGGGAAAAGGTGGAACTATCCCGGCTCTGTGGAATATATCGATGCTGTTCTTGCCGCAGTCAAAGAAAGAATAAATGTCGATGAAGAAAGAATCATTTTCGGCGGCCACTCTATGGGGGGATTCGGAGCCTACCATAACGGCACCCTTATGGCCGACCGTTTTTCCTGTATGCTTCTGAGTGCCGGAGCGTGGCTTGAAACAGACTTTAAGGCATATCTGGGAACTCCTGTTTACATTCTGCACGGCAAATATGATTGTGCAGCCAACTACAAGGAATTTCACGTTGAACCCCGTCATCACGACTGGTGCAGCGTGGATTTCGCCCGGGCCGCCCACGAACTTATGCTCAGGGATGGGGTAACACACGTTTATGATGAACACGACGGGGGCCACGGGTTGCGCTGGGAACCGGCACAAATGGCGTTTTACCGTTTTATTGACTATGCAATGCAGTGCAAAAGAGATCCTTACCCGGTGCGTTGTGCTGTGATCTCGCCTGCCGGATCAGCAGACCCCACGCTGACAGAACACCGGGAGTCCCGGTATCTGCGGATCGACAGTGTCAGAAAAGGGAATGTGGAACTGGATAAGATCGTGCTTCACGGCCCCAATATTGCCTGGAGCGTCAAGGAGTTCTGTCAGCAGACCTACACTTTGACGACCGTCTCTTATGAAGGAGCAAAACTGATCGCTGAGAACAAGGGCGGCAATCGATTTGAGATCCGCAGTGAAAATGTTGCCGGTTTTACCCTCTTTCTCAGTCCGGAAATGGCAGATGTGACTGCAAAAGTGCTCCTGAATGTGAACGGCCGGGAATTCAAGGCTGTGCCGGAGGCTGTTTCAGGAAAAAAAGATTATTCTCACCAGGTCAATATTTTACTTGATGACTTGAATTAAGTCCCTTCCGGGGATATAGTATAATATGTGAATGATTAACCATCAATTTTAGGAGAAAAAATGAATTTTGGTGATTTCAGCGTTTGGGAAGTTATTATGATGGTCTGCTTCGGCTTCAGCTGGCCTTTTGCTATTGTTAAAACCGTCCGGGCCAAAAATCCGGCAGGCAAAAGTTATCTCTTCCTGACGATGATCATTATCGGCTATGCCGCCGGATGTGTGCACAAGATCCTGCATAAGATGGACTGGGTCTTTGCTCTTTATGTCATCAATGCACTTATGGTGGCCACCGATATGGCTCTCTGTCTCTATTATCAGCACAAACTCAACAGAAAAGAGGATCCCCGCGTATGATCAAAGTTGCTGCTGCATTCTTTGGGGCGGCGTTGATCTTTGCCGGAGGATGTGCTTCCAGCATACGGGTGCAGGAAAATACGCCCGGGGAACGCCGTGATTATGGCGTTACCGATTATTCAGCCGGCAAATTAAGCAGCGGTACGTTGAATCTGTTGGGCAATTTTCTTCTGACTGAGCTTTATCAGCAAGATCCCACAGGGGCCCTTTTGCGTTTGCAGCAGCTCTGGGAAGGGGAAAAAAGGCCTGAGTATGTTATTGCACTGGCGGATGCCGCACTTCAGGCAGGATACAGGTTCCGCAGTGAACCAGATCGCAGCAGCCGTTATTTTCTGGCTTCGGCTGTTTACAGTATGGCTTTTCTCAAATATCTGGACGATGAGAAAGAACTTTACTGTGAAGAGCGTTTCCGGATGATCCGGATCTGCAATCAGGCGATGACGGAACTGTTCTTTTATCTGAAAGAACGGAAGTTGGAACGTCGCTCCGGTTTTGCCATTCCTATGCTTGAGGGCGGGAGCGGCCGTCAGGTTTTTTTCAAAGCTCCCTGTTATGACCTGCCGCTGTCTGCGGACAATATCGCCAATTTTACTCCCTGTGCCAATTACCGGACTCTGGGGTTGACACACGACACCCGGGTGTTCGGTTTGGGCGTTCCTCTTGTGGCGGAACTTAAAAACGGCTGCCGGGATGTGGGGGGGAAACTGATTGACGGTCTTCCTGTCGCAGTGACCTTTGTGCTCGATCTTTATGAAAAAAACGGCACGATCAGTGTTGAACCCCGTTATATTTATTCCCGGGTCAGAGAAAGAGTCACTCTGGGCAAAAGAAATTTTCCCCTTGCCGCAGATTTTTCTGTGCCTCTTGCCTGTGCGGCCGGGGCTCCGCAGCAGATGAATTTTATTGAACGGACTCTCCGGGTCGCAGAGGCCAATTCTCTGAGCGGCCTGTATCATTTTGAACCTTACGATGAAAAGCGGATCCCGGTGGTTTTTGTTCACGGTTTGATGTCCGATGCCCGTACCTGGGGACAGATGCTCAACACCCTTTTCAGTGATCCTGTTTTGCGTCGCAAATATCAGTTCCTCGGGTTTGCTTATTCCAGCGGAGCTCCCATTTTTGTTTCTGCCTCCCGGCTGCGTCGGGAACTCAAGGCACTCCGGGAGGCTCTGGTCAAACAGAAACGTTCCACAGAACAGTTTGACAAGATGGTGCTTGTAGGACACTCGATGGGAGGATTGCTCAGCCGTTTGCAAATTACAGAGTGTCAGGAGCAACTGTTGGCAAAAGAATTGAAAATCAACGACTTTGAAGCAATCAAAGGAGAGTTGGGCAGCGATCATAAAAAACAGATTTCTTCAGTTTTGAATTTTACCCCGGCCCCCTTTGTGAAAAGGGTGATTTTTATTGCCGTCCCTCATCGGGGTTCCCAGGTGGCAACAAGCTGGATCGGGCGTATGGGGGCAGCTTTGATCCGGCTTCCGGCAGAGTTGGTGCAGCGGAATATCCAACTGATCTCTGAATTGATCCGCAAAGGCCAAGTGGATCCGGACAGCCGTCATTACGGAACCGGGATCGACAATTTGCGTCCCGAAGATATAATGCTTCAACTGCTCAACAAGTTGAAATTTGCTCCGGGGATCCCTTTTCACTCCATTATCGGCAACAGGAGTGCAACAGGTATTCCCGGCGGCAGTGATGGCATCGTACCCTATTCCAGCAGTCATCTGGATGGGGCCGTAAGTGAACTTGTTGTCCGTTCAGGACACAGTGTGCAGCGTAATGCACTTGCGATTCAGGAAGTCCGCAGAATCCTTCTGCTTCATATTTCAAAGAATATGGAAGGTCAAATGAAATGAAAAAATCATCTGTTTTCATATTACTGTTGTTTGTTTTTACTGTTTCTCTTTCAGGAGGAGCTGTCAGGCAGCTTGAAGAAAATTTGCGTAAAAGTTCTCCCGGTTTGCCGGAATTCCGGGTCTTTTCTGATATGTTCGGGGTTATCCGGACAGTGCGGACTCTGCCCGGAGAGAAAAGGAACGGCGTGTTCAAATTGAAAGTTCTTTCCGGACACCGCGGCATCACTATGCTGGATGTTACCGGTGTCAAAGAAGCCGATCTTGAAGGCCTCGCCGGTTTCAAAGAGCTGAAAAGTCTCCGTATCGGTGCCGACACGGTCAGAGGATTGGAAAAGGCTGTGCTGCCCAATGTGGTGCGTCTGGATCTTTCCAGGACCGGTGTGAAAGATGTTTCCTGGATCAAAAATTTCCCCGGGCTGAGAATACTGCGTCTTCCTGAAAGCGTGACAGATATCACGCCGTTGAAAGGACGTTCTTTCCGTGCTCTTTCCATTCCCGGAGTCGCCTATTCCGACGATGTTTGCCGAAGCCTGAACATTTCTGTTGCCATCCGTACTGCCCACGCTTACCGCCGTCCCGGTCGGGACAGACTGCCGCCGGTGACAGTCGAGCGGGACAGCGAGGGCCGGATCACCGGATTGAAGGTGGTACGTTCTTCACAGTCCGGTGCCAGGCTCAAAGGGTTCGCCGGGGAATTGTTCCCCGAAGAACGCCGGATGCCCGGTGTGCCGCCTGAAATCGAAGATTATCCGCAATTCAAAGGAGCTAAACGTTCCGGAATTCTCAAGGCTTCTGTTTTTGCCAAAGACAGTGCAACTTTGCAGAAACTCGACCTGAGAGCACTCAGGGGGGTGCAGTTTGCCGGAGAGTCTTTTCCTGAACTCCGGGAACTTTATCTTTCCGGAGCCGTGGGGGGACTTCATACCCTCAAAGCTCCCAAACTGAAAAAGGTTTGTCTCGAAATGGTCGAAGGAGTCATCCCGGGAGCTGTTCTTGAACACCGCCGGGGAGCGGTGAGAACTCTGCCGTACCCGGGGAGGAGGGAGGCTCAGAAGATCCGTCTGGGATCCGGGTGGGATCTTGAGCAGCTGTCCATATTGCCCCGCAGGGATGAATTTGACTTCAGTTCTTTGCAGCAGGTACAGTTCAACTTTCTTGAGTGTTACTGCAACGGACGGGACCTTGCGTTCCTCAAAGGAAAGAAAGTGAACCGGCTTATCCTTGATGCCCCGCAGGTGTCGGGCAAGGGCGGCGCTGTGCTGGGGACACTGCCGCTAAAAGAGCTGAAACTTGCTTTGAATCCTCAGTCAGATTTTTCCTTTTTACGCAAACTCAAACTCCGTAAACTTGTTTTGAGCAATTGTGCCGGAAGTAATTTTTCCATTTCTTACCTGCGACAGATGCCTCTGGAATCCCTGCGGTTGCGGCATTGTTTCAACAGGAAGGTCGATCTGACCCCCCTGAAGCTGCCCCGGCTCAGGGAGTTGGTGCTTGACAGTATCACTTTTACCAGAGCGGAATTTTTGAGGAATTTCCCGAAACTTGAAAGTCTCGCTCTGGAAAATTGTGTTTTTGCTCCTGCCGGACTGTCGCTCCGCACTCCGGATATCGACTACCTTTGCGGAGACCGTTTGGCCAAGTCGATCCTGAAGTTGGGGAAACTCCGGAATCTGCGTTTGGGGCCTGTCGGCGTTTTCAGCTCCGGGGAGCGGCTTGTCAATTATGAATTTCCTCTGGAACGTTTCAAAGTGCTGAAACTGGAAAACTTTTCTTTCTGCGGAGAAAGAGCCGATTTTGCCAAAGAGTATCCCGTTTTGAAACGGCTTAAGATAGATGATATTTCCCGTTTCGGGATCGCCCCCCTTGAAGTCAAGACAAAACACGAACTTGAAACCCTTGTTTTGACCAATGTCCGTCCCCGTCCTGACCGTCCGGTACCGGAGCTGCGTTTTCTTTTCCGCCGCCCGATGATGCCGGCCCCGCAGAAAGAACCCGGGGTGGCCAAACAAGTGTATCAAGGCGGTCCGGGAGGATTCAATGGCGGGTTTTTGCGTTGAAAGTTGCCGGATAATTCCTTTTTTTGCAACTTTTCCTTGAAATTTTACCGCAAGTGTGGTATTTTATACGACTATCATTTTAATTCAGAAAGATTTGTAATATGACGCAAGACGAGATGCAAGCAACCCTTGATGCAATGGGCACAAAAGCCCTGAGTGCTTCAAGAGCTTTGGCTGTTATGGCACCTGAAGTAAAAAGTTCCTTTCTGTTGCGTATGGCTGACTTGATCGAGCAGGAAACTGCCGCTATTATTACTGCTAATGCCGCAGATTTGGAATACGGACGGGAAAAAGGGCTTTCTGATGCTATGCTGGATCGGTTGAAGTTGGATGAAAAACGTATTGCAGCAATGGCCGCCGGTGTCCGCACCGTGGCCGCTCAGGAGGATCCCGTAGGCCGGATCATAGAAAAAAGAAACCGGCCCAACGGCTTGGAAATAACCAAGGTTTCCGTGCCTTTCGGTGTGATCGGTATCATTTATGAATCACGCCCCAATGTGACCGTCGATGCGGCAGCAATATGCCTTAAAGCCGGTAATGCTGTTATGCTCAGAGGCGGGAGTGAGGCGTTCAACTCCAATATGTGCCTTGCAGGGCTCCTTGACCGTGCCGGAGTTGAATCCGGTATTCCTTCCGGTGCCGTGCAGCTGATCCCCTGGCGGGACAGAGAAGCCGTCAGGATGATGCTCAAGATGGACAGAGTTATCGACCTTATCATCCCCAGAGGCGGTGAAGGTCTGGTGCGTATGGTGACTGCTGAAGCAACGATGCCGGTGTTGAAACATTACAAAGGTGTCTGCCACCTCTATGTGGATGAAGTGTGCGATATGGCAAAAGCTGTAAAAATCCTTGTCAATGCCAAATGTCAACGTCCCGGTACCTGCAATGCCCTTGAAACAGTGCTGATCAATAAAAAGATCCTGCCTGAATTTGCTCCTCTTTTTGCAGCAGCAATGGCTGAAAACAATGTGGAACTCCGGGGGGATGAGGATTTTTGTTCTTTCGTCCCCGGCACTGTTCCGGCAACGGAAGAAGATTTCTATGCTGAATTTCTCAATCTGACGCTGGCAGTGAAAACCGTTGATCATATCGAAGATGCTGTCAGCCACATCAATAAGTACGGCTCCCGTCACAGCGATGGAATCATCTCTGAGGTGGAAGAGCATATCGGATATTTCTTCGGTAATGTGGATTCTTCCACGCTCTATGCCAATGCTTCCACCCGTTTTACCGACGGCGGTGAGTTCGGTATGGGGGCCGAAATCGGTATCAGTACCGACAAACTGCACGCCCGCGGACCGATGGGGGTCGATGAGTTGACCACCTACAAGTATCTGGTTCGGGGCAACGGACAGGTCAGAGGATAAAATATGATCGTTTCAATGAAAAAAGTCCTGCTCCTGGCTTTGGAGTCCGATGCCCGCAACGCTCTTGAAGAGTTGCGTAATGCAGGGGTTATGCAGATCGATCAGGCCTCTCAGGTTTCCAATGATACTCTGCTTATTTCTGAGAACCGCAACCGGGCAGAAAGGATATTGGGCGAACTGGAAAAGTTTGAAGCCGAACCCAGTGAAAAAAGTCCCTTTTCCGGCACTGAGATCCTTGAAAGAGCCGCTGCTGCGATCGAACGGCGCAACAGTGCTGACGGTGACGCTGAAAAGCTCCGCCGCCGCCTGGTGAGATTGGAGCCCTGGGGCGATTTCAAACGTGCCGATATCGCTGCTCTTGAAGCACAGGGGGTTTATGTCACTCTCTGTGAAGGCGATGATGAAACATTTGAGGCAGCTCAGAAATTGGAAGATTTCTGCTGCCGTGAGATTTCAAGTGTCGGTCACGTGCACTACTTTGTTCTTATGGGAACTCAGAAAGCCGATGCTGAACTCTTTCCCGGCATCGTGTTGGCCGACGATGATGATCCGCAGCTGCTCAAAGAACAGATCGCAGCGATCAATGCCCGGGAAGAGGCGGCTGTTAAGGAACTTGAAGAGCTTGCCCGCTATGCGGATGTTCTGAAAAAAGAGGTGGCAGCATTCAATACAACTCTTGAATTCCAACAGGCTGTTGATGCTCTGACGGCTGCCGGTCCGGTGGTCTATCTTTCAGGATATGTTCCTGAACCTGATGTGGATGTGCTCCGTGAAAGTGCCCGGAAAAACGGCTGGGGTCTGGTTATCAACGATCCCGCTGAGGATGATGCTGTCCCTGTGCTTCTTAAAAACAATAAATTCACCCGGATCATCAAGCCCCTCTTTGACTTTCTCGGTGTGCTTCCCGGATACCGGGAAATGGATGTGGCAGGCGGCGTGCTGATTTTCTTTACCATTTTTTATGCGATGATCATCGGTGATGCCGGTTACGGTATGATTTTCCTGCTGCTGGCTCTGGCTGCCCGGTGGAAATTCAAAGACAAACCGGCTTTGAAACTGCCTTTGGGATTGCTGATCCTTTTGAGTTCCGCCACTGTTGTGTGGGGTGCTTTGAGCGGCAGCTGGTTCGGTATTCCCGGGATACCCGGGATCAAATGGCTCACTGATCCAGCAACTAAAGACCAGAACATTCAGTTTTTCTGCTTCTTGCTTGCCTTTGCCCAGTTGGCTCTGGGCCGGGTATGGCGGGCGATCCACGAAGGGGGTATCCGCAGTTATATCCGTCATATCGGTTGGGCGTTGATTGTTTTCGGCAACTTCATATTGACCTTGAAAATCATTGTCTGGCAGGGAGCGTTCCCCGTCTGGATGTACTGGGTCTACGGAGCAGGTCTTCTTATGGTAATGGTCGCTGATGTGAACTGGAAAGATCCTGCTGACTGTTTTCAGTTTCCCTTTAACGTCATCGGCAGTTTTACCGACGTGCTGAGTTACATCCGTCTTTTTGCCGTCGGTATGGCAGGCGGCTGTATCGCATCAAGTTTCAACAATATGGGTTTGGATGTTTTCAAAGCATCCTGCTGGTTCATCCCTTTCGGTATTCTTGCTATCCTTTGCGGTCATCTGCTCAATATTGCTCTGGGCTTTATGAGTGTGCTGGTCCACGGGGTGCGTCTTAATACTCTGGAATTCTCAAACCACACCGGTTTGAGCTGGAGCGGACAAAAATTCAAACCATTCAAAAATAATAATATGGAGGAATAAAAAAATGACTAAAGAAATCGCTTTGAAAATTATGGAGTTCATCTCCCTCGGCTCCGGTTACACCGCTGTGGCTCTCGCCGCTATCGGTTCATCCATCGGAACCGGTTACGCCGGTGCCGCCGCTATCGGTGCCTGGAAGAAATGCTATCAGCAGGGTAAGCCTGCTCCCTTTTTGCTGATGGCTCTGGTGGGTGCCCCCCTGTCACAGACTATTTACGCTATGATTATGATGATCATTATCAAAGGTAAAATTATGAATCATCCTGAACATATGCCCATCTATGTCTGCATCGGTCTGATCGGTGGTCTTGCCCAGATGACTTCTGCTATTTTCCAGGGCCGTGCTGCTGCAGGGGGCTGCGTTTCCTTTGCCGAAACCGGACAGGGTTTTGCCAACTCTCTTATGGTGCTGGGTGTGATTGAGACCTGTGCTATCTTTGCACTGATCTTCTCTTTTATGGCTATGCCCTGATGGGAATGATTTATGGCAGAGGAGGGATTGTCTGATATTTCCCTGAATGGGAGCTTTCCCGAAGGGATCATATTGGGGCATTACCGTCTTGAATGGTTCATCGGTCGGAACAGTACAGGAGAAATGTATTCCGCACTTGATGTGGAAAGCAACAAAAGCTGTTCTTTGACTGTGGTATACCCCTCTGTCTCAAAACACGCACCTGAAATTGCGGGGCAACTGCTCCGCAAAGCTCAGGAGGCGTGTTTTTTTTGTCACGAAAATTTTATCCGGATCACTGACAGTTTTTCTCTGGAAAACTGCCATTGCATTGTAACTGAATATTTCAAAGGGGAATCCGCCGATCAGTTTGTATTGCGGGGAGCTGTCTCTGAATCTCAGGTGCTTGATATCGCTTCTCAGCTGGCTTCTTTGCTGGCTGCGGCAGAAAAAGGTTCGGCATTGGTTCCCGATTTTACACCGGATTCACTCTTTTTTGCCCCCCAGGGAAAGATCCGGATTTTTTATCCCGGCTTCAAAACATTTCTTCACCGTCTGCCCGGACAGGTGATCGCTTCTGAACGCCGTATTCTGGAATATTCAGAGTTTATCGCCCCTGAATTGCTCCTGGGAACACGGCGGCCGGGGCCCAGGTCTGCAATATACAGTCTGGGGCGGCTTATGTGCTATCTGCTCTGTGCCGGAACTCCCCGGGCCGGAGCCAATATCTGTCAAAGTATCGGCAATGTTATTGCTGCTTCTGAGTGTGACATCGGACCTCTTGCTCCGCAAGTATCTGCCAAAACGGTGGAACTTATCAAGCTGATGACGGATAAAGATCCGGACAAACGGCTTGCATCCGGAACGGAAGTGCTCAAAAAATTGGGCAGGAAACCCCGCAGTCAGAAAAACTTCCGGCGTTGGTTCTTTGCCGCCGCTGCCGGGATATTGTTCTGCGGAGCTGCAGCCGGCACTTTTTATTGGTGTCGGCAGCCTTCTCAGAGGGAAAAACTGCTGAATGAGCTTGATGTGAATTCTCCGAAAACAGTGACCGGCGTTAAAGAAAGAAGAACGGCATATCCTTCTTCATCTGCCGGGGCCGGAAAGGGCACTGCACAAAGGGCTTTGGCTGCCCCTGAATTGCGGGGTGGGTTGACCATTGATGAACGCCTGGAATATTGCCGCAGCCGTTTACAGCAGCTCCAGAGAGAATTGGATGGGGGG
>JAZUPO010000023.1:0-5967 GCA_045605205.1 Victivallaceae bacterium | reverse complement strand
CCCGTGCCTGCTGCAAAGCGGGCAACAGCATTGACGCCAGAATAGCAATAATGGCAATGACGACCAGAAGTTCTATCAAGGTGAAAGGAGAAGGGGGAGGGAGGGAACCCTTTTTGAAGAAAGATTCTCCCTTCCTTCCACGGGCCCCATCCATCCTTGCCAAAAACTTTTGATGGATTGCCGTTTTTGCATCCGCAAAACCGACAATCCCGCATTTTGAAGAATTGCAACGGCAAATATTAAGGCAAGAGGCAATTTTTCGCAAAAAATAAACATATATTTGCCAGGATTTGCTTACAAGAAGTTCTATCAAGGTGAAGCAAGAGGGCTTTGCAGAACGATCGGACATCTGATCACACTTACAACACATCTTTCTCATCATCTGAGCTCCTTACTTTTTTGCTTCTTTAAGCATAATGATTTTTTTGAGCTTATCCCGTTTGACACCATATTTTACGCCAGGTTCGGGACTGAAGATAATCGTATCGGCACGTTTTTCCACCAGCAATCCCCTTTCTTTGGTGTTATCGTTATAGGTGATCTCGCAGTTGGCGATCCAGACGACCAGATTCCGGATGGTGGTGGTTTTGTTTTTCTGCACCCTGAAAGTGTGGTACTGCTTCTGGGGATCCCCCAGAGAATGGAACATCGTGATCGTATGTTTGCCGGGCGGCAGTTTGTCCACCTTGAAGTCTTTTGTCGCCTCGGCTCCGGGAGCAATGGGCTCAGTTACGCCCAACGGCTTGTTGTTGACAAAAATTTTCACCCCGACAGGCCTGACGTTGAAAACGACACTGCCAGTGCTGCTGATGAGGTTGATATGCCGGGAATCAATACCGCCCGGAACTACGGCAACAGTGGTTTCAGCCGGATCGAATCCGGCACGGACAAGTTTCAAATTATATTTTCCGGGAACCAGAGCTTCCACCGTGCAGGGAGTGGTGCCCCGTTTGATGTTGTCGATAAAGACTTCCGCTCCGGAAGGAGAAGAAGTCACCTGCACGCCGCCGGGTTTCTCACCCAGCCGGACGACGACACGGCTGACCCGGCGTTTGATAACGTTGACATTGCGTTCTTCGGGATTGCATCCGGCCTTTTCAACGCGGATCACATATTTTCCCTCTGCCCGCTGGATCTTGTAGGGAGTTTCCCCCACTTCGACCCGGTCGATGAAAACCCGTGCCCGGGAGGGGGTGGATTCGATCTGCAGTGTGCCCAGATTGGAATCAAGGACCGTATGAGCTCTGACAGGTCTTTCACTGTCGATACGCCACCTGACGGGCATTGAGGCATAGCCTTTCATAGAGACTTCAGCACTGTATTCCCCCGCAGGAAGATCCCGGATGACCAGGGGGGTGATCCCCATAGATTGTCCTTTCATTGACACTGCGGCACCGGAAGGTGAGGATGTGATCAGAGTTGCGGCTGAAGCGGTCTTGAGTTCCACATCGCAAACAAACTTTGCCTTCCGGGGCACGATGATCTTGCGGTATTCGCTTTTGTAACCGGGACCGGAAAAGCCGAAAACATACTCTCCCGGAGCAAGGCGGAACCGGGATTGATTGCCGGTGAATTTGAATCCGGCAACTTCTGCGATCATTCCCTCGGGACCGGTAAGGACAACAAGAGTCTTTTCCTGCTGTTTTTTACCGCAGGAACAAAGCAGCAGCAAACCCAGCAATGCTGCAGGAAATATCTGGAAAAATCTTTTCATCGTCTGCTTTTCTTCTTTCTTAAATACTGTTCGATCTTGACCAACCGTTCTTTAGCTCTGATGTATTCCCGGGAGTCCGGTTCCGAAAGTTCCATCATTTCCAGGAAGATATTACGCATACGGGCCAAATCTCCGACCTGTCCCAGGCGTTTGAATTCCACTTCCAGAGCCCCCATTTTCAGCTCCCGCTGTTTTGAGGCAGTTTCCAGCTGCCGCCGTGCCTTGTCCCACATAGGGGGCTTGGGAGAGAACTGTTCCAGAGAATCGACCACCATTCTGTACCGTTTGATGGCATCCCTGAGATTGCTGGGGCGGGAAGGATTTGAAAAGAACTCTTCAGCCTTGTAAAAGTGTCTTTCAGCCTGAATAAGAAGCTGTTCCGGAGTCATTGAAATGGTCTTGAGCCCGAAAGATTCCGCTACTTCGATCACTGCTTCCTCCACGGCGTTGAACTCATTGGAGCCGTATTGACCGGGGACAGTCGTATGAACCAGGCGTTTTCCTTCGACAACGGTGAGAGAACGGTTAAAGGAGTCATCTCTGTTTCCGGAGTCCTCACGGATGGCAAAAATACCGGAAGAGTTGATGGCTGTACGGAGCTGTTCCACTGTGTCCGGGGAAACCGTGACCTCTCTGCTGAAGTGCCGCCGGGAAGCGATATCATCAATGGTGAAACAGACAACATATTCCCGGACGTAGGTAGAAACTTGCTTTTCGCCCTCGTCGGTCTTGCGGGTGACTGTGCGTTTCTGAATGTGGCTTTTTAAATGAAAATCAAAGCGGAACACATTGTCCCTTGAAATGATCTCTTTCTGATAATGTACCGCCAGAGGCTTTTCGCTGCTTCTTGCGACTTTGCCTTTTTTAGCAGGAGCAATGATGGAAAAGGCAAAACTCAATATCATAATCACCACACAGGCAATGATGCTGTAAAAGATCAGATTTGAACGCCGTTTCCGTGCCTCATTTTCCTCTGACGCATTTTCAGCGGTCTTCGCATTTTCATTGCCGGAACCTGCAGAATTTTCCTTATTGCCGAACAAAGATCCTTTGAACTTGGTCACATCCCAGATCCCGGTGATATCTGTCCGGACAGCGGCAAGTTTTTCAGGGGTTTTTTTCTGATTTTCCGGGGTCAAATTGAGTTTCAACGCGATCGGCTCATCCTGAGGCGGCAGAACATTTTTTTTCTCAGCACTGTTCTCAGCACTGTTCTCAGCCGGTGACAGGGAAATAATAGGATTGAAGATCACCTGAGGCGGTTCCTGGCTCAATCCGGTCACCAGGAGTTCGTTTTCACCGATGATGATCTTGCTTGCTTCGTGGATCTTTACAGGACCGTCGATCCTGATCCCGTTGATCTTGACCCCGTTGGTACTGTTGAGGTCACTGACTTCCCAACAGCCGTCGGGGAGCTGTTTCAGCACTGCGTGACAGCGTGAAACACCGTCAGTATCAAGGATGAGCTGATTACCGCTGTCTCTGCCGATGGAAACTGTGGGAGTGGTAAATTCAAACTCTTTTTCCCGATAGATCCCATTCAATATTTTTATTTTCATATATGGTCAAACCGATTAATTTACGTTTACCTTATGTTTACACGACCGCCGCCTCAGAAGGGGCTGTTTATTTTTTATCGGCGGCACTTTCGCTGCCCCGGAAAGAGGGGATCTTTTTAATGGTCGTAATGACCTGTTCGGCGGAAATCAGCTTGGTACATTCAAAGTGCCGGTCGGTGCCCTTGTGGCGGGGACACCAGAGGAAATCAAAGTGATCGAAATCCAGACGCATATCGTTCCAACAGCTGTGGCAGGTATGGTAATTGATGACCCGGTAGGGGGTTTCAAACTCATTTGTGGGATGGGTGAAACCTGAAATCATCACCACAGGCACCTTGCAGCACCAGGCAAGCCAGCTGAGTCCGGAGCTCAAACCGATAAAGAAATCCGCATCCTTGATCAAATCGATACGTTCCTGCAAGGGGATGTCACCGGTAAAATCTTCAGCTCCATAGGGAATGAAGTTCCAGTGAAGCCCTATGCCGTGGACACTTTCCTTGTCGATGCAGAGCACCCGGTAGCCGTTTTCTTTGAGGAATTTTACCACATTGATCCAGCCGAAAGGATTGTTCCAGTATTTTGCCTGACTGGAGCTCTGGGCCGCAATGCAGACATACTTTTCTTTGATCTTTCTGGGGGCACTCAAATCGACTCTGGGGGGGATATCCGCCGGATCGACGCCGAGAATATATCCGGCAGTCCGGTGCAGCCCGATGTAACGGAAGTCAATGGGCTGATTGTCCACATTGCCCCGGAAGAACAGACCCATATAGTAACAGGCATAGGGTTTGTAGTTTTTGGTCTCTTCAGGAGCGATAAAGGTGATAGCGGGATACTGTTTTTTAACGATCTCTGCGATCCAGGGAGTCATAACGCAGATCACTTTGCAGTTGTGCTTCTGCTGGAACCGTTCCACATAGCTGAACCAGCCGATACTGTCGCCGAGCGTGCCCACGGGCAGCTGGATCATCACCTCTTTGTCCCGGCAGTCGTAGTCGTGAGTGAAAATAGGTTCCTGGCCGCCCTTTTCGTGGATGATCAAACGGAACCGGATGTAGAATTTTTTAACACTGGTCACATAAGCCCCGGGCACTGTGTCGGCACTGTAAAGAATGATCCCTGTGTCGATATCGGTAAAGGTAACGTGGTACTCTTTGCCGTTGTGTGGAAAAAGAATACGGATACCGTCGTTGAAGTCGAATTTGATCCCTTCCACTGCATCCAGCACGGGGATCTGGGGGATCTCACCGTAAATGGAAGGCTGTTTCGGAGGAACAGGAGCAGCCGGGGAAGCGGGAACTGCGGGGGCAGCGGCGGGGGTAGAAGCTCCGATACCGATGGTAAGGTCATTATTCAAATTGGGATTGATGGTAATGTTGGGGGGATTCATTATAGAAACTCCTTTGAAAATTTATTCTGTCATAATGTCGCTATTTAACATAGCATACATTCAGCTCTTTGTCAAGAAACAAGAAGTTCTTAAATCTCAAAAACTTTCCCGCCCCGGCATCTTCCTTTATTCCTCTTTTTTGCGGGAAGGGAGCTGAACGAGAAGCACAGCCGAAAAAATCAAAACACAGCCGATCAGGTTTTGCACTGAATAATGTTCATTGAGCAGCAGCCAGCCCCAGAGAACAGCAAACACCGAGGCGGTACTTAAGACGATGGAAGCTGTTGCCGGGTGAACATATTTCTGGGCGGCCACCTGCACAGTGCATCCGGCTCCGATGGCGATAAGGCCGCAGTAAAGAACGGGCTTTGCTGTTTGCACCACGCTTGTCCAGGAACAGTTTTCTCCTGCGATCAACGCGGCTGTACCCGATATCACGGCAACGGTAAAAAACTGCACCGCCGCAAGCTGAAAGGCATCAGCGGCAGGAGCAAATTTGGCAATGGCAATGAACTGGAAAGCAAAAAACAGTGCACACAAAAGCATCAGCAGATCTCCCAGATTGCCGAAGCTCTGCATTGAACCGTCGGCACAGAGCAAATAGGCCCCTGCAACTGAAACCAGAGAAGCACTCCAGATAAGCCAGTTGGAGCTCTTTTTAATGAATACGCCGATCACCGGGATCATAACAACATAAAGGGCAGTCAGGAATCCGGCTTTACCTGCCGTGGTGTACAGCAAACCGAACTGCTGCAGGATCTCGCCGCCCGCCAAACACAAACCGCACAGGATCCCCCCGGTAAAAAGTTTTCTGTCAGGAGCCTTTTTCATATAGAATACCAGGGGCAGCAGAATCAACCCGCCCAGCATATAACGCAGAAAAACAAAAAATAAAGGAGCCATACTTTTCATTGCTTCAGCCTGAGCAGAATAAGAAAGCCCCCACACGGCCGCTGTCACCAAAAGGGCAAAGGTTGCCCAGAGATTGGATCTTTTCATCACAACACCTTCCTGATGATTTTTCCCGGTAAAGGACAATTAAACAAGGTCGGAGGAATCGGTTTCTGCCTCAAAAAACAAAGGGCATCCCCTTTTTTTGCACCTTCCGGCGGTAGTTTATTACAGAATAAAAACTGTCCCTGCGGAGAATGATATATGATTTTTCATAATATACTCCCACATACACATTTTTACAATTAAGTGCAAAAAATTTGCACCGTTTCAGTATAGGACATAAGATGTCCGTCAGGGGTGGATATATTATGTATCGTGTATTCTCCCCGCACAAAAAATTCCTTATGTTG
>JAZUPO010000022.1:0-1953 GCA_045605205.1 Victivallaceae bacterium | reverse complement strand
TTGGTAGAGCATCACGTTGCCAACGTGATTGTCGCCGGTTCGATTCCGGTCACTCGCTCCATTTTTTTATGTCTCAATTTTCATTTTTTCTCTCTCCGGACTTGCGAAAACGGCAATCGTGTATTATATTATGTAAAGCAGAATATATACAACCAAATCGGAGAACCTGAATATGAGCATCCATCCCACTGCTGTTGTTTCCGACGGAGCCGTTATCGGTGCCGGAGTGGAAATCGGCCCCTTTGTTTATGTCGGCCCCAATGCAAAAATCGGTGACGGCTGCCGCTTGCTGGCCCATTGCGTTGTTGACGGTCATACCACGATCGGCGAACGCAACATCGTTCATCCCTTTGCCACTCTGGGCGGCCCTGCCCAGGACCACGCTGTAGAAGAAGGCGCTGTGACATATCTGGAAGTCGGTAACGACAACGTCTTCCGTGAAGGATTCACCGCCCATACCGGAACCAAGCCCGGAACCCGCACTGTTATCGGAAATCACTGCCTCTTTATGGCCCAGTCCCACGTTGCTCACAACTGCCAGATCGGCGACAATGTGATCTTTGTGAACAGTGCCTGTGCCGGCGGTTACTCCCAGGTTTTCAGTAACGCCATTCTTTCCGGTCTGGTGGCGATCCACCAGTTCTGCCGGGTGGGACGTTTCGTTATGATCTCCGGCAGTTCAGCCTTTTCTCTTGACGTGCCTCCCTTTATGATCGCAGAAGGCCGTAACGGCGGTGTCAAGGCCATCAACCGCGTAGGACTTACCCGGGCCGGATTTTCAGCTGAGGCTATCAGCAACATCAAAAACCTCTACAAGATTTACTACCGCAGCGGCCTGACCGCCACCAAGGCTTTGGAAAAAATCAAAGAAGAATTGCCTCAGGCTCCCGAAGTCGTGGAATTCCTTGATTTCTGTGCCAACACCCAGAAAGGTATTATTGGCCCCAATCGCGAAGGCCGCCGGAGCTGATTCATTTTTAAGGAGAAAATCACTATGATCGAAGCATTGAACAAAAATACCGCTTTCACCCCCCGGCGCGGACCGGTGGTGCTCGCTATCCTCGACGGAGTCGGTTTCGGAAAATATGCCGACGGCGACGCGGTCAAGATGGCACGCACTCCTGTGCTGGACGGATTGATGAATACTTGCCCCTGCACCAGCTTAAAGGCCCACGGTACTGCCGTCGGTATGCCTTCTGATGCTGATATGGGCAACAGCGAAGTGGGTCACAACGCCATTGGCTGCGGCCGTGTTTTCGCTCAGGGAGCAAAACTCGTGGAAGAAGCCGTTGAATCCGGAAAACTTTTTGAAGGCGACACCTGGAAAGAAGCTGTTGCTCAGGTCAAAAATAATAATTCCTGTTTGCATTTCATCGGACTTTTCTCTGACGGTAATGTGCACAGCAATATTTCCCACCTCAAAGGGATGGTGGAAAATGCTGCCAAAGCCGGTATCAAGAAGGTAAGACTCCACATTCTTCTGGACGGCCGTGATGTGCCTGAAACTTCTGCTTTGGAATATGTGGACCCCTTTGAAGAATTCCTCGCCGGGATCAACAAAGAATACGCTGCCGACTTTGCCATTGCCTCCGGCGGCGGCCGTATGGTCATCACAATGGACCGTTACGGTGCCAACTGGAAAATGGTTGAACTGGGTTGGAAAACTCACGTTCTGGGCGAAGGCGACTTCTATGCTTCTGCTCACGAAGCCATTGAAGATCTGCGCAAGAAAACCGGTGCCATTGACCAGGATCTGCCCGCCTTTGTTATTTCCAAAGACGGCAAGACTCCCCTGGGCACCATTGAGGACGGGGATGCTGTGATCTACTTCAACTTCCGGGGCGACCGTGCTCTTGAGATCACAGAAGCCTTTGAGGCCGGTGCCGAATTTGATAAATTCGACCGCAAGCGGGTTCCAGCTGTCTACTACGCCGGTATGATGGAATATGACGG
>JAZUPO010000021.1:0-2649 GCA_045605205.1 Victivallaceae bacterium | reverse complement strand
AGTCCTTTGGGGATTGAGAAAGGAAATGGATATGCTTTTACTGGGAGACCGGGGGGCTGCTATGGCGGGAGTTTCCCTGAAAAAGGTCAAGATCCTTGTGCTGACAGTTATTGCTTTGCTGACAGCTGTTGCGGTCAGCTGTTGCGGAGTCATCGGCTTTGTGGGATTGGCGATCCCCCATATTGTCCGCCTGACGGGCAGCGGCCGTTTTGTGTATCTTTTGCCGCGGAGTATTCTGGGCGGAGCTCTGCTTTTATTGCTGGCTGATTTGGCCGGCCGGACATTGATGCCGCAGCGGGAGATCCCTGTGGGGATCATCACGGCTATGGCGGGAGCTCCTTTCTTTTTCTTTTTGCTGATCCGTAAGAGGGTTGATAATGCTTGAATGTAAAGATCTTGAATTCTCATACGACGGAAAAAACAAAGTTATTTCCGGGGTGACTCTTTCTTTTGAAAAGGGAAAGTTTTACGGTATTTTCGGGCCTAACGGCAGTGGGAAAAGTACTTTGCTGAAACTTCTGACAGGTGAACTTAAAAGCCGGTGCGGCACAGTTTTCCCCCGGTGGTGTTCTGCCCTTGAACGGGCCAGGTATATTGCCCTCGTTGAACAGCAGATCCCTGCTGCTCTGCCTCTGACCGTTGCCGAAACGGCCGCTCTGGGAAGATATCCCTGGGAGCAGAATGGGGAAAATGATGAAAAACGTGTCCGGGAGGTCCTTGACCTTCTCGGGCTTCTGTCTCTGGCGGAGCGTCCGTTCAATGCTTTGAGCGGCGGGGAACGGCAACGGGTTATGTTGGCCAGGGCACTGGTTCAGGATACGCCGATCCTCTGTCTGGATGAACCGGGAAGTTCCCTTGATATAGGATCCCAACATACCTTGTGCCGTATTTCAAAGGAGTTGGCTTCAAAGGGGAAGTGTGTGATTATGATTTCTCACGATCTTTTTTCTGCACCTGATTATCTTGACCGGATGATTTTGCTGAACAAAGGAAAAGTTGCATTCAACGGGGAACCGGGAACGTTGAAAGGTGAAAAAATCATTCGTGATATTTTTGATATCCCGGGGAGTGTTTCAGGGGATTTTTTCTGAATTGTTGTTCTGAAAGGATTGAAAAAAGTCCATACAGAGTGTATTTTATATATTTAAGGAGAAATGCTCCCTGATACAGAGGGGGCAGCAAGTTGAATTATGAGCGTGAATTACTTTGAACAGAAAACGGAAGAAAGAGGTTCCACCTCTGTGATTTGGGGGCTTATCCTTGTAAATGCCCTTATTTATTTCATTTTTGGAAACAGCGACAATTTTTATGATGTTTTTGCCTTGGCTTGCGGAAATGGTTTCAGACCGTGGCAGCTGTTGACGGCCGGATTTTTACATTCGCCGGAGAACTTTTTTCATCTTTTTTTCAATATGTACAGTTTGTTTTTGTTCGGCAAGCTGGTCGTACCCCATATCGGGAACAGAAATTTTTTCTTTCTTTATCTGATTTCTGTTTTCAGCGGCAATCTGCTCTTTCTTATTCTCAACTGGGGCCAAAACAGTTATGTTGTAGGAGCATCGGGGGCTGTTTTCGGTGTTATGGCTGCTGCGGCTCTGCTTGAGCCTGACCGCAGATTTACCCTGTTGCTTCTGCCTTTCCGGCCTTTGAAAACGACTTCACTGGTCATCTGTTTTGCCATTGTTGAAATTTTATTGCAGCTCAGCGGACGGAATTCAGGGATTGCTCATCTGGCTCATCTCGGCGGTCTCGTCGGCGGATATCTTTTTATCCGGTTCAGATTTTCCAGGATGATCGTTTGGGATATTTTCAAAAAACCAGTGAGGGATATTCCCAGGGAAACTCCGCCGTCAGATTCCGGCCCCCGCCATACCGGGCGGGTCACTTCGGCTGAATTGGATGCTCTGCTGGATAAAATTTCACGCTACGGGATCAATTCCCTGTCAGAATATGAACTCAATCGTCTTCGTCAGGCACGGGAAGAAATGAGGGGAAAATAAGATGCTTCCTGTTTCTCTTTTTGACTTTGATCTGCCTGATGAACTGATCGCCCGGTATCCTGCTGAGCGCCGGGACGGTTCCCGGATGTTGGTCATTGACCGGAAATCGGGAGAGTTTGAGATCCGTCCTTTTACTGCTCTGCCGGAATATCTTTCTGAGGGGGATGCGTTGCTTTGCAACGATGCTCTTGTACGGCGGGCACGGATGTTCGGCCGCAAAGAGGGCAGGGAAGAGGGGGCAAAATTTGAGATATTGCTCCTTGCTCCCGATACGGATGGCAAATGGAACGTTATGCTCAAACCCGGAAAAAGAGCCCTGCCGGGAACAAAGGTCGCGTTGCTGACTCCTGACGGGAGGCTCAACAGCAATGGCGATTACTTCACTGTTGTTGAAAAAAATCCCGACAACAGTTACAAAATCGAGTTTTCCGACCCGGTCATTGAAAAATTTGAAATGCGTTACGGTCATATTCCCCTTCCTCCCTACCTCAACCGGGAAGCGGAGGCGTTGGATCTGGAACGTTATCAGACAGTTTATGCCAAAGTCCCCGGTGCTGTGGCCGCTCCAACGGCGGGGCTCCACTTCACGCCGGAAATATTGGAAAGCATCAGAAATAAAGGTGTCAATCAGGCTGCTTTGACGCTCCGG
>JAZUPO010000020.1:0-11688 GCA_045605205.1 Victivallaceae bacterium | reverse complement strand
ACAACTCCTTGGCCCACAGAACGACATGGCTACGATCCGACTTCTTCCTTCCCCGGGCCCCAGCCATCCTTGCCAAAAACTTTTGGTGGATTGCCGTTTTTGCATTTGCAAAACCGACAATCCCGCATTTTGCAGAATTGCAACGGCAAATATCAAGGCAAGGAGCAATTTTGTGCAAAACATAGACACATATTTGCCAAGTGACGCTATGTTTTTCAGCAGAATCATCAAAATTTTGCTGTTGGGGGGAATGACGGTGCAGCCAAGCCGCACCACGACGGGCATCCGTAAAGAATGTCATAGGGGTGTTGTTCTTTCTTTTGTGTTACGTGCACAATTGTATCCGGCAGGGATCCGACTTACCAGATTCGTATCTGGCTCACGGTTGCACGACAGCTCCCGATTTTCACGGGAATTCACCTGCAGCTCCGGATAATGATTTTTACGATATTTCACTTTTTTTTGAAATATCACAGCCCTATAATATAGCATTTTTCAAAACTTTTTTCAAATTCAATACCCGCATTTTCTTGAAAGAGCTTGACAAAACTATCTTTCGGAAGTACATTTTATCAGGTAATGCAAACAAACTAAAATACAAAGGGATAAAAATGGCAAAAATCCTTTTTTTCGGAGACTCTATCACCGCTCTGCGTAAAAATATTGTCGTTGCTTCAGAAATGATCGCTCTGAAGTATCCTCTGCACACGATCGTCAATAAAGGTGTAGGCGGCAATGATACCAATCTGGCAAAGACCCGTTTTGCAGCTGACGTACTGGCTGAAAAACCTGACCTTGTCATATTTTCTTTCGGTTGCAACGATGCCGCGATCGACGTTTGGAAAGGTAAAAGTTCTCCGCGTCTTACCATTGAAGAATACACCACCAACCTCACATTTTTCATTGATGAAGTTCGCAAACAAGGGGGGAAACTGATTTTTTTCACACCGCCCCCTATGGTACTGGTTGAGGGCTTGAAACCTTACTACGGTGGAGAACCTTATCTTTCCAATGGCTTCAACTTTATGATCGATCAATTCATCGCAGCGGCAAAAAAACTTATGGCAGAAAAAGAGATTTCTGTCGTCGATGTCAACACTGTTTTCCGCAAAGCAGCAACCGATGATGATGAATTGGTCAAACTTCTGCCTGACGGTATGCACCCCAATTCAGAGGGGCAACAGCTGATTTTTGACGGCTTGTGCAAGGCTATTGATAATATACTTTGAATCGATCTGAAAAGAAAGTTTCACGGCAGCAAAAGGTTTTTTGCAAACATTTCTGTAAATCCGGGGATATCATTCAAATGGATCTCCCGGATTTTTTCTGCATTTTTTGCCATTTCTGCCACTGCTGAGGGCTTCAACGCTGCATAAGCCGCTCCCGCAAGACTCAGATTGCCGCACACCTTTGTTTCCACAGCGGGCAGCAATCCGATGCTCCGGGCTGATCCAAGATCAAGAAAACGGGAAAATCCCCCCGCAAGTTTCAATTTTTTCACCGAAAAAGAACAGTATTTTTCAAGTGCCTGAACAGCACTTCCCACAGCGGCTTTTGCTTTTAGAAGTTCGGCTATATCACTTTCTGAAACAGCCACTCCGGGGGCGATTTCAAAAGAACTTTTACCTGAAACAAATCTTCCGAAACCATTAAGAGCCCCTTTTTTCCGTTCCACAGCCAAAAAATCCACCAGTGCCGAACCGCACACGCTTACAGCTTTTCCGCCGCCAATGACAGAGATATCCCCCTGCCCCCGGTAGCGGTCAACAGCTCCCGTTGCCGCACGGCTTCCGGAAGTGATACCGGTTCCCTCAAAAGCGGGTCCCGCAGCGGCAGAAGTTCCAAACAGACCATCTTTTGTTTTGAAAATCATTTCACAGTTGGTTCCAAGATCGAGGAACAATTCCCCTTCTTCAAGTTCCGACACAAAAATACCGCCTGCAATATCTCCCCCAAGCAATCCTGTTATGGAAGGAACTGTTATGAGTGTACGCCCCCCAAAAAGATCATTCCTTTCGGGGAAAAAAAGCTGCGGAGCTCTGAAAGGGAAACACCCGATGGAAGCCGGACTTACACCGTGAAGAAAACAATTCATTACCGTATTGCCTGCAGTGCCGATGATTTCCACATTTTCACAGTTCAATTCTGCCAAAAGTTCTTCAACAGATTCAAGCAATGCATTACGCAAAGGCGTAAAATCTTTTTCCGACTTTTCGATGCGGCTGATCACATCATCACCAAAACGGCACTGCCGATTGAGAACGCCCGCCTGTTTTACGATATTCCCCTCTTCGATCCGCACTCCTGCAATAGTGGTGGAGCCCATATCCACTGCGATCACTGAGCCTTTCTGCACAGGCAGCGGCAAGGCCCCCTCCCACGCCACAGCAATTTGGGGTGAACGCTGAAAGCTGTCAGGCAATTCGATTGAACCGATACAACTTTTGAGCCGGGTGCAGCAAGGCATAACTGTTGCCGGAGCAGCAAGGATTTTTCCGCTGCATTCCCAGATGCCTGACAGCAGTTTGACGTAACATTTTCCGCATCCTTTGTGCAAAGCACACACAGGCAGGTTCCCGCTGCCATTGCGGAGCAGGAACTCAGAAAGTATACACTGTTTGTCAACTTCAACGATCATAATGGTATAACATACCATATTCAAGGGAGATTGTCAAGGGCTGACACTTGATTTTCTGTCACTTTGGTGCTATATTTTAACCTTGGAATATGAATTTGCATCTTGGGAGATAGCAGTTGTGAACAAACCAGAATTACTGGCCCCGGCCGGAACCCCCGCAGCGGCCCTTGCGGCACTGGAATCCGGAGCCGATGCCATATATGCCGGACTTGCCCGGTTCAACGCCCGTGAACGGGGAGAAAACTTCACTCCCGACTCTATGGGAAAGATCATTGAGCATTTTCACCGTCACGGGAAAAAGGTCTATGTGACATTCAACACCCTTTTGAAAGAACAGGAACTTCCGGCTGCCTTTGAACAGTTGGCTCTGCTCAATTCTCTCAAACCCGATGCCCTCCTTGTTCAGGATCTGGGCGTCATCCGTATGGCAAAGGAATATTTCCCGAAACTGACTCTCCACAGCTCCACTCAAATGGGATTCCACAACTCTGCCGGTCTTGCCGTTGCGGAAAAGCTGGGCGTTTCACGGGTGGTGCTTGAACGGCAGGTCACACTTGAAGAGTTAGCTGTCATCAAAGCAAAAACAAAGCTGGAACTTGAAGTTTTCATTCACGGGGCTTTGTGCTGTTCACTTTCGGGCTGCTGTTATTTTTCCTCATATCTCGGCGGATACAGCGGCAACCGGGGCAAATGCAAGCAGCCCTGCCGCCGCCGTTATTACACTCCCAAAGGCAACGGTTTCTTTTTCTCTCCCCAAGATCTGTGTGCCATTGAACTTATCCCGGAATTGCGGAAACTGGGGATCGCCTCTTTGAAAATCGAAGGCCGTCTGAGACAGACCGATTACGTCAGTGCCGCAGTTTCAGCCTACCGTCTGCTGCTGGATACGCCCGATGAAGAGTTTGCCAGGATGATCCCTGAAGCAAGAAGAATCCTTGCAGGTGTCGGCGGCCGCCGCTGGTCACAGGGCTTTTACACCCCGGCCTCATCCAAAACATTGATCCGCCCGGATGCTCTGGGCAGTGCCGGAAAATTGTGCGGAAGTGTGGAGTCTGTGGCGGAAAACGGTTTCGGTTTCACCGCTTCAAGCCGCCTTTTCATCGGCGACAGGATCCGTATCCAACCGGAAAACGGCGATGAAGGCCCCGCCTTGACAATGACCAAATTCTTTGTGGAAAATATGCCTGCCACCCGGGTATCTCCCGGTCAGCGGGTCTTTGTCTGCTGCGACAAAGCGGTCCCCCTCAGAGGACAGGTTTTCAAACTGGGCGGAAATCTTGCCGATTACTCAAAGGCCCTGGCGGCCCTGCCGGAAAAACGCACGGCTCTGGATTTGAATATCGTTCTGCGTTCTGATTCGATCAAAGTGTTCCCCCCTGCCCTGCCGGGAACGGTATGGCAGAAGTCTCTTGCTCTTTCACCGGCCAAAAGCCGTTCTGTAACAGGGGAACAGCTGGCAGAGGAATTCAAAGCCTCCGACTCCGCCGTCTGGTGTGCCGGCACAGTTTCTGCGGATGTGGAACAGGGGCTCTTTCTGCCTGCTTCTGAGCTGAAACAGCTGCGGCGTGAAGCGTGGGATTTTTTCAAAAAAGAGCTGCTCCCTGAAATGGTCGCTGACAACGGCAGTGTTGAAATGGAAAAGTTCCGCAAGGATTATGCTGCTCTGACAGGAGTTCCCTTCGCCGATACAAGAGTTGAAACAGCTGCTTTGCGTCCAAAAGGGGAAGAACCTGCCAACAGAAAAAGTTTCCGTTCTGCAAGTGTCTTTGAATTTGACTCAACTGCCAGAGAGGTCATACTGCCCGAATTTATGCCAGAAGGAAAACTTTTCACTCTTGCCAAGGCCATAAAACGGGCTCTCGATGCCGGGATCCGGCGTTTCAGAGTGACCTCTCTTTACGGATTGGAAATGCTGAAAAGTATTCCCGGATTGACCATAACATTTTCTGCACCTTTGCCCATTGCCAACTCGCAGGCGATCCTGATGGCAAAAGAGCTGGGAGCCTCAAGGGCCCTTGCTCACATAGAGCTCGACCGGGAATCCCTTGTGGCTATGCGGCAAAGAAGTGTCCTTGAACTTGAACTTTACCGTCTGGGACGTCCCGCATTGCTGGTCACAAGGGCTGCTCTTCCTGTTGAAGGCGACGTGCGTGATGCCCGGACAAATGAATTTGTGGTACGCTTCGATCCCAGAAGCAATCTGAGCCGGATCTATCCTAAAAAAGTCCACTCGATCCCCCGGCTGCCCGGGTTCCACGATTTCTTTGATCTGACAATGGCCCATTGGCGGGCCGAAGATACTGACAGCTTCAACTTTGACCGGGAGCTGCCCTGATAAAATTTATTAACCCCAATATTCAATAATAAGGAAGATTGAAAGATGAAAAAAGTCCGTGTCGCTGTATTTGGTGCTGCCGGTTACGCAGGAGAAGAACTGCTGCGTATTCTGCTGCGTCATCCCAATGCTGAAATCACTGCTGTGACCTCCCGTAAAAATGCGGGTGAACCGGTTTCCTCTGTTTTTCCCCGTTACACCGGTCTTGATCTGGAATTCGTGATGCCCGACGTGGAATCCATCATCCCCCAATGCGATGCAGCCATTCTGGCTCTGCCCCACGGCCTGGCAGCTGAATATGCAAAACCGCTGGTGGAAGCCGGAATCCGGGTCTTTGATATTTCTGCCGACTTCCGTCTGCGGAGCACTGCTAAATATCTGGAATACTACAAAACTGAACATCCCGCTCCCGAATTGCTCAAAGAAGCTGTTTACGGTTTGCCTGAACTCTACCGCGAAGAACTGAAAACTGCCAAGCTCGTCGCCTGTGCCGGATGCTATCCCACAAGCTCCATTCTGCCTACCGTGCCCCTGCTCCGGGCCGGAGCTGTGAAAAAGGACGGTATCGTCATTTGCAGCTGTTCCGGAGTCTCCGGAGCCGGACGCAAAGTTGATCTGCCCTATATTTTCCCTGAGTGCAACGAAAGCCTCAAAGCCTACGGCGTTGTGGGCCACCGTCATCTGCCTGAAATCGAACAGGAATTTGCCGTCGCTGCCGGTGTCCCTGAAGTTGCCATCAACTTCATTCCCCACCTGGCTCCTATGAACCGGGGCATCAACTCCACGATCCTTTACGATGCCGCCGATGGCCTCACCCTTGAGCGTATCGGGGAAATTTATGCAGAAGCCTACGGCAAGGAACAGTTTGTCCGTATTCTTCCTGCCAAACGTACCTGCGATACAAAATATGTCTTTATGACCAACTGCTGTGAGATCGGTTACAACCTGGATCCCCACACCAACAAGGTCATTATTACGTCTGCCATTGACAATTTGACCAAAGGTGCTGCAGGACAGGCTGTCCAGTGTATGAATATCGCTTTCGGTCTTGATGAAGCTGCGGGGTTGATCTGATTATGAAAGTATTGACTATCGGAAACAGTTTCACCTGGAGTCTGCGTTCCTGTTTCCCCGCCATTGCAGAAGAACGGGGAGAGGAACTCAAACTGGAATTTGCCAACTTCGGCGGCTGTGAATTCCGCCGCCACTGGGCCTATATCACAGCTGAGGAAAATGAACCCTGCTGCAAGATGTACAAAGAGTACACAATGAAGCTCCGGGAACTTCTGGCAAGCGACGACTGGGATGTGGTCACCATCCAGTCCGCCAGCCACGAAAGCTGGGATTATGCCAATTATACCCCCTTTGCCGGTCTTATCATTGACTATGTAAAGAAACACGCCCCCGGTGCAAAGATCATTATTCAGCAGACCTGGGCCTACCGTGAAGATGCTCCGCGTCTTGCTGAATGGGGCTTCGACCGCAATGAAATGTACCGCCGCCTCGATCAGGCCTACCGCAAACTTGGCACTGAGTACAATCTGCCCATCATCCCCACCGGCAAAGCTGTGGAACTGGCTCTTGCTGAACAGCCCTGCAAATTTGTTAATTACGATCCCGATCTGCTGCTGACACTGCGCTGGCCCGATCTGCCTCCCCAGGCCAATTCCATCGTCGGAGCCTGCTCCTGGCGCAAAGATCCTGCCACCGGTGAAATGACTCTGCGGCGGGATACCATCCATCTGAACATCCGCGGCCAGTATCTGCAGGCTTGCGTCTGGTACGGATTTCTCTTTAACAAAGATCCCCGAGATATCCAATGGGTCCATGAAGAAGTAAGCGGATCTGATGCCGCTTTCCTGCGCTCTATGGCAGCCCGGGCATTGAAGGAGTTTTGAGATTATGAAAAATCTGGATATCATCGTCCCCCGGCCTCAATACATCGAGAGCACTCCCGGAGTCCTCAAAGTTGAATCTCTGGGCAGCGTCAGTGCTCCTGAAAACTTTGAACGTTTCAGTACCGCTTTGATCCGGAACAGCAAAGCAATGGGGATCGACCTTGCTCAGGAGGGAGTTCCTGTAAAAATGGTCTTTTCTGCTGACATCAAAGTTGAATCCTTTGAAATCACCGTCACCCCCGATGAAGTGACGATCGCAGGCGGCGATCCGGCAGGACTTTTTTACGGAGCCGGAGCCTTTGAACAGCTTTTGTGCGTCGCCGTCAGACGGGGGATCCGGGGGGCAGAAATGCCCTGCGGCAAGATCAGCGACTCGCCCCGTTTCAGTTACCGGGGATTTATGCTTGACAGTGCCCGCCATTTTCAAAGTGTTCAGACCGTTAAAAATGTTCTTGCTCTTATGGCAAGACTGCGTTTGAATGTCTTTCACTGGCACATTTGCGACAGTCAGGGATTCCGCAGTGAATCAAAACTTTTTCCGGAACTCAACACTCTGGCTGGAATGACACCCGGTTTCTACACCGCAGAAGAAATCAAAGAGATCTGCGACTTTGCCGCAGAACGTTTCATTACGGTCATTCCCGAAATTGAAATGCCCGGCCATTCAAAAGGTTTGCTTGCTCTGCATCCTGAACTTTGCTGCGATCCTGAAAATCCCGGCAAAGAGTTCTGTCTTGCCAAGCCTGAAGTGCGTACCTTCCTCGAAAAGCTTATTTCTGAATTCGTTTCCCTTTTCCCCGCAAGCAAGATCATTCACCTCGGGGGAGATGAAGCCGAAACTGCAAGTTGGGACAAATGTCCTCTTTGCCAGAAACTTATGAAAGATAAGAATTTGAGCAATATCCGGCAGTTGGAAAACGAATTTATGAACGATATGGCCGCGTTTGTCCGTTCCCTGGGGCTTACTCCGGTCACCTGGTTTACCGGCAGCATTATGGAGCAGTCCACCATTATTCAGGCGTGGCGGACCATCTGGGAACTGAAAGAAACCCTGCCCCACGGCAACCGTATGATCTTCTCTGTTCACGATCAGCTCTATCTGGACTATCCCAACACCGCAGCCGAGCCCTTTGAAAACTGGATGCCCGTCCTGTGCGAATCAGGGGTCTACAATACGGAACCCTATGCCGCCTGGGAAAAAGAGATCGGAGATCTGCTTCTCGGACCGGAAAGTTGTTTGTGGACAGAAACTGTCCCCGAACACCGGGTCATAGCCAAACTTATGCCCCGGCTGGTCGCCTTTTCTGAAACAGCCTGGTCTGCTGCCGGGCGGAAAGAATGGTTCAACTATACCCGGCGCAAAGAGGTTCTTGCGGCGGCCGGCTGGTTCGACATAAAGGCATTGTGATACTATGGAGATCCCGGAAGATATCCGAGCTCTGACCTTTGAACAGTCAAGAGCACAGCTTGAAGAACTCGTGGCACGAATGGAATCAGGCAATATGCCTCTGGAAGAACTTATCGGAGCCTATGAAAAAGGTTCTCAGCTGGCCGCTCACTGCCGGAATCTGCTGGCAGGGCTTCAACGCAGAGTCGAGATCATCGTCAATGGCAATGATCCTCAGGCCAGGGAAGCCCAATGCCGGGAATTCGCTCCTGAAGCCAATCAGGGGGATCGCCGGACGGCTGATCCATTTTAATCAAAAGGGAGCCCCCAAAAGGGCTCCCTTTTGCTAAAGACATCTTGCAAGAAGGAGAAATTGCATTAATATGAGTTTTAAGAAACTTACCGGAGCCTTGAAAACGCTCTTGAGTGCCGAAACGACCGGGCGCAAGTGGTGCATTGTTACCGTTGCTCTGGCTTTCGGGATCGTCGGGCTTGCTGCATTGACCGCTTTTGTGGTCGATCCTCACTACCGGTACCGCAAGCCATTCTTTTACGACACGGTTTATTATGAATTTTATTCAACAGCCCCCTTTATGCTGCGGGAACAGCCTGATTATGATGTGTTGATGTTGGGAAGTTCAATGGTCCGCAACTTTTTTCTGAATGATATTGACGGAGCTTTGAAGTGCCGTTCCCTCAAATTGTCAGCAGCCGGGTGCACAATGGAGGATTTGTGCAAACTTTTTGATATGGCTGTGGAAGTCAGAGGAAAAGGTCTGAAACAACTCCTCTGGGCACTGGATATTTATACCTTGAACAAAACAGGAAGTCACTGGAAAGATGTGGACTTTATGTACCGGAAAGATCACTGGGAAGATTACCGTTATCTTTTTTCACGCCAGACCTTTTCAAGCATCCACTATCTGATCAAACGCAAACACAACCCCAAGGGCAAACGCAAGTATCAAACTGACAGAAACCGGATGTTTTCCACCGATTATGACGGTAAAAAACACGGCCTTCCGGTTGTTCTGCTGGACACCTGGGGAAATAAAATGATCCATCATACCCAGACACCTTACAAGGCAAATGTACACAAACAGAACTTTTATGGACGGCTGCTTCCTGCAATTGACAGAAATCCGGATATCCGTTTTACCTTTTTTCTGCCCCCCTACCACATTTACACCTACTGTCTGAGTGAATATTATAAAGAAGCCGATGCCTTGATCGCCCAGCGCAGTGCTGTGCTTCTGGAGCTGATCAAACGCCCCAATGTGAAAGTCTACGATTTTCAATCGGATCCCCGTTATGTTCTGCACCACGATTACTTCAGTGATATGCAGCACTTCAACAACACAGCAGCCCGGAAAATCATACAGGATATTGCCTCAAACCGCAGACGGCTTGTTACCCCGGCCGATGTTAAAGCAAATGAAAAAGAACTGCGTACTCTCATTATCAAAACGATGCCTCAGTTCCGGGCTCATTTGAAACAAATGGAGAAAAAATAAAATGCTTTTCCCCACATTCACATTTATTCTCGGCTTTCTGCCTGTTACTGTTCTTGTTTTTTTTCTGCTGACAAAAAAAAGCATCACTCTTTCAAGAATTTGGCTTCTGGCAGCATCGTTTGTCTTTTATTCCTGGTTCAATTGGAGTTACTCGCTGATTCTGGCAACTTCGATCCTGATGAACTGGTTTTTCGCTCAAATTTTGCTGCGTTACCGTTCAAAACTTATTTTTGCGGCAGGAGTCCTGTGCAATGTAGCGTTGCTCGGATATTTTAAGTATTACGACTTTTTTGTTGAAAATATCAATGCTCTTTTTGCCACATCATTTCTGTTGAAGCACATACTGCTCCCTCTGGGCATCAGTTTTTTCACCTTCCAGCAGATATCCTTTTTGCAGCAGGTCTATTCACGGACATTGGAAAAACGTTATTCATTTCTGACTTATTCTCTTTTTGTCTGTTTCTTCCCCCAGCTGATCGCCGGTCCCATTGTGCTGCCTGACGAGATGATGAGTCAATTTGACAAAGAGGAAAACGCCCGCCCCAACGGGGACAATATGGCAAAAGGTATCTATATCTTTTCTTTGGGACTTGCCAAAAAAATTCTGCTGGCTGACTTTTTTGCTCTCCTTGCGGACAAAGGATTTTCTGCCATTTCAGGCAACTTCTTTGATGCCTGGGGGACTGCGTTGGCATATACATTCCAGATCTACTTTGATTTCAGCGGTTACTGTGATATGGCGATCGGTATTGCATTGCTTTTCAATATCCGCCTGCCGGAAAACTTCAATGCCCCCTACCGTTCCGCCAATATCACTGAATTCTGGCGCAGGTGGCATATTACACTGGGGCGTTTTCTTATGTCATCCATTTACATTCCCCTCGGGGGCAACAGGTGCGGCAAGTTCAGAAATTGCTGCAATCTGTTTATCACCTTTTTCATCAGCGGTCTGTGGCACGGAGCCAGCTGGCTGTTTGTCCTTTGGGGCGTCATTCACGGCACAGGGTTGATCGTCCACAGGATCTGGAGTAAGTTTCTGGGATTTTCTATGCCCCTCATTATGGGCAGGATATTGACATTTCTCTTTGTTCTGCTGGCCTGGGTCCCTTTCAGAGCTGAAACACTGACTCAGGCAAAAGGAATTTACCTGGGGATGTTTATGCCCCAAAGCTGGACGTTCCCCCGCTTATCCGGCTTTGACTGGACTCTTTTTGCCGCAGGGATCATCATTACGCTTGTTTTCCCCACAATGTCTGAAGTGGAAAAGAAATTCCGTCCCACCTGGGTCAAGGCACTTCTTGCAGCGGCACTGCTGATAAGCTGTAT
This sequence comes from Victivallaceae bacterium, assembly GCA_045605205.1. Lineage (GTDB taxonomy): Bacteria > Verrucomicrobiota > Lentisphaeria > Victivallales > Victivallaceae > UBA1784. The sequence goes on along the minus strand of JAZUPO010000020.1, from coordinate 590 downwards.
GTTCCTCTTTGTGAAAACATCACCTTTTATCTACTTCAACTTCTGATTTCTCCCCAAAAAAAAGGACTGTTGCCAAAACTTCAAAAGTTTCAGCAGCAGTCCTTTGCTTTTGCTTATGCTTTTTACTTGAGTTCGCTGACGTGTACAGCCCGCTTCTCAACAATGGAAATTTCAGCTGCCATAGGAACAAGCATACTGCGGCGGCCCATTTCAGCACTGACAAGAGGCTCTCTGCCTTCAAGGACACAGTCGATGAAGTCCTGAAAGATATTGCCGCGGACAAGTTCGTGAGACTGGAATTCCCGTGTTTCACCGGAATTTTTGCGGATATGAACGATCTCTCCGTCCTCAGTGTTAAAGGTGATCCGCCCCTGAGTTCCGATAATACCGAATTCACGATAGTGCCGGGAATCTTCACAGAAGTTGATCCCCACCATACCTTTGACGCCGTTGGCATAGTCATTGAGGATCCAGGCGTTGTCGATGATCTGACTGCGGAAACCGTGGGGGGTGAAGTGACGCATAATACCGCCCGTCGCATAAACAAGCGTCGGATCACTTTTGACCCAAATGTCCATAACATCGTAATG
>JAZUPO010000019.1:0-25948 GCA_045605205.1 Victivallaceae bacterium | reverse complement strand
CGATAAACCCGGCCGCTGGGAGCAGGAAGAAGACGTTCTTGATACATGGTTCAGTTCATGGCTCTGGCCCTTCTCAATCATGGGATGGCCCGAAAAGACTGCTGATTTGGAATATTTCTATCCCACAGCAACATTGGTCACCGGACCGGATATCATCTTTTTCTGGGTTGCCCGTATGATTATGGCCGGTTGTGAATTTATGGGCAAGATCCCCTTCAAAAACGTCTATTTCACCAGTATCATCCGCGACGAAAAGGGCCGGAAACTTTCAAAATCTCTGGGCAACTCCCCCGACCCGCTGGATGTGATCGCAGAATACGGTGCCGATGCTTTGCGTTTCTCTATCGTTTACATCGCTCCTGTGGGTATGGATATCCGTTACTCCAACGAAAAATGTGAGATCGGCCGGAACTTTGCCAACAAACTCTGGAACGCCTGCCGTTTCCGCCAGATGCAGGGCCCCAGTCAGGTGGTGGAAACTCTGCCTGAAAATCTTTCTGCTGATGAAAAATGGATGGCCGCCAAACTGGATGCTGCCGCTTCTTTCATTGATGCGGAACTTGAGAAATTCCGTTTCCACACCGCCGCCCACGCACTCTACGATCTGGTCTGGAGCGACTTCTGCGACTGGTTCGTGGAAGCTGAAAAACTCCCTATGCGGGCGGGCGGTGCCGACAAAGAACGGGCTCTGGCCGTGCTGGACTGGGCTCTTTTCCGTATTCTGAAACTGCTTCATCCCTTTATGCCTTTCATCACCGAAGAACTGGCTCACCGTATGGGATTGCTTGCTGAAAATGAACTCCTTATGTACCAGCAGATGCCTGTCAGTAGCAGTATCGCCTTTGATGCCGATGCCGCACTTGCTGAAGCCAAGTTTGAACTGGTCAAAGGGGGACGGTTCCTGCGTTCCAACTACAATATTCCCGACGGCCGCAAGCTGAAGTTCCACATCAAGGCCGCTGACGCAGATGCCCTGGCAGGTCTTGCCGGACAGCTCGACTCCTTGAAACTGCTCCTCAATGCAGAGGATATCGAACTGACTCTCGAAAGTTTTGACAGTGCTAAAAATGGTGCCGCTCCCTCAAAACTCTGCCAGGCAGGTATCATCAGTCTGCCCCTTGCCGGGTTGATCGACGTGGAAGCTGAAAAAGCCAAGCTCAAAAAAGAACTTGCCGACATCAACAAGTGGATCGCCGGTACCGCCGGAAAGCTGAACAATGAGCGTTTCGTCAACAGTGCCCCCGAACAGGTGGTCGCAAACGCCCGTGCACAACTGGCCGATCTGGAAGCCAGAAAAGTGCGTACTGAAGAACTTTTGGCAACTCTGGGATAAGTTTCAGCAATGTTGAGCGTAGGTATCGTAGGGCTCGGGCTTCTGGGCGGCTCTCTCGGAATGGCTCTCAAAGGGAGCTACCACCGGATCGGCTGGGGTCGCCGTGAAGACAACCGTTCAGCGGCCCTGGAACTTGATGCTGTGGACGAAGTGTGTTCCGATGCAGCTGTACTGCTGAAAAAAGCGGATATCACTGTTCTGGCGATCCCGGTTCAGGCCACCATTGACTTTATGGCTGAACACGCCAAGGATTTCCCCAAGGGGGCCGTCGTCACTGACGTAGGTTCTCTCAAAGGGGAAATCTGCCGGGAAGCGGAAAAGATCCTGCTGCCCCGGGGCGTGCGTTTTGCCGGTTCCCACCCGATGGCGGGCACTGAAAAACACGGCGTCGGTGCGGCCTTTCCCACACTCTATTCCAATGCGGACGTTTTCATTCTCAAAGGGGGCAGTGCCGATCCTGAGGCGGTTTCTATGATCGCCGATATGTGGTCTGCTGCCGGTGGATTCCCCAAATATCTGACCGATGCCAATGACCACGATGCTCTTGTGGCAAGGACGAGTCACGTGCTTCATATCGTGGCTTCTGCATTGACATCCGGTATTCTTGATGCCCCGACTCCGGAAGAGCAGTCCAACCGTTTTGCCGGATGTGCCACAGGGTTCCGGGACAGTTGCCGTATTGCGGCAAGCACTCCTGCGATGTGGCGTGAGATCACTGAAAAAAATGCTTCTGCCGTCCTCAAGGCGATGGACGATTTTGAAGCTCGCTACTTTACATTGCGCCGCCTTATTGAAGAAGGCCGCTTTGATGAATTCCAAGAAGAATTTGCCCGGGGAAAAGAACTCCGGGACAAATGGATGGCATACAAAAATGACCGGAGCTGACAAAAATGTATTCCCAGGCTGTTGATATCAAAAATGCGTCCGTCTATCTGGGCGGCAGAGAAATATTGCATAACTTGAGCTGGCAGGTTCCCAAAGGGGGCCGCTGCTTCATCCTCGGTGCCAACGGTGCAGGGAAAACAACTCTTGTCAAGATGCTTATGGGATATGCCTGGCCGGTTTACGGTGCCGAAGTAAACATCCTGGGCAACCGTTTCGGCTCCACTAATCTGGTGGAACTGCGTAAACGCATTGCCTGGGTCAGTCCCTGTATGCAGCAGTTCACCGATACCGAGTGGACGGGACTTCAAATGGTCATCAGCGGTTTTGACGGCACATTGGGACTTTTCCGGGAGCCGGAGCAGCACGAAATAGAAACTGCCAGGACGCTGATGAAGCGTTTCCGGGCAGAACATCTGGCTGACCAGCAAATTTTCACAATGTCTTCCGGCGAACAGGTCAAGATCCTTATTATGCGGGCACTGCTGACCAAGCCTGAATTGATGATCCTTGACGAACCCAGTGTCTATCTGGATATGCCGGGCCGGGAGTTTCTGTTGGGAGAAATTGAAAAAATGGCGGCAGAAATGCCCGAACTGACCATTATTTTCATCACCCAGCGTATTGAAGATATCCTCAGCGTTTTTGACGAGGGAATGATCCTCAAGTCAGGCAATATTATGTGCCGTGGCAAACGGGAAGAAGTTCTCACTGAAGAAAATCTGAGTACTATTTTTGATCTGCCCATCAAACTTATCAAAAATCCTTCCGGCCGCTACTGGGCGATCCTCAATCAGTGAGAAAAAGAAGTGCGAATCAAAAAAATATTGCGTAAAAGCGTCGCATTGCGCCGGGTTTTCATCGCCGGTGCCGATTGGTTCCGTAAAACTTTCGGAGAACGGTCGAACACCCTTTTTATGGCCCTCATCATCGGTATCATTGCCGCCAGCGGCGTGGCTCTGATGCACATTATCGTGGAGACCCTTTCTTCTTTCGGCAACCGTCTTGAACATTATTCAGGTTCACCTTTGCTGAAAACCTGTGCAATGATATTCTTTTTCTTTCTGCCTCTGATCGGCCTTTTTGCTTCCCATTGCGTGCAGCACAAGTGGGGCGGCAGAAATTACGCAAAAAGCCTGAGTCCTCTTATATTGATGCTGCACCGGCGGAAATTTACGATCCCCGGCAGTGAAATGCTCACCCATTTGCTTTCAAGTGCCTTTTCCGTAGGCTGCGGAGGCTCTGCCGGTTTGGAAGCACCAAGCGTTCTGACAGGTTCTGCCATCGGTTCCAACACAGCGGGATTTCTCCACACTGACCGGAAACAGAGATTGCTCCTTATCGGATGCGGTGCGGCAGCGGCCATTTCGGCCTGTTTCAGCAGTCCCATCGGCGGAGTGCTCTTTGCCGTTGAAGTTCTGATGCCTTCTTTCAGTGTGGGGGCACTGGTTCCCATTCTTATGTCCAGTGCCGTGGCAACGGTGGTTTCCCGGGTGATGTCCAATCATTTCGGTTTCAATCTGGCGATCACCGTACCGTGGAAAACCAACGCCGTTCCCTTTTACTTCATCTGCGGTCTGGTCTGTGCCCTTATCGGCGTCTATGTGATCCGCAGTGCCTACAAGCTGGGAGGAGTTATAAAAAGCCATCTGCGGAATCACTGGGTCAGACTTTTCACCGGCGGTACGATGCTCTGTCTGCTTCTGGCATTGTTCCCCATTCTCAGAGGACAGGGATATGTCTATATTGAACAGCTTTTTGCCGGTAACTTGAGTTCTCTTGCGGCTCTTTCTCCCCTGCCCGCAGGATTTATTCCTGACTGGCTGACCTTGACGATCCTCATTGGTGCAGCAGTTTTTTTCAAGGTGGTGGGTTCGGTTCTGACGGTGGATTCCGGTGGTGACGGCGGTATCTTTGCTCCTTCTATGTTTATCGGAGCCTTTACGGGATTCGCCTTTGCCCGCCTTATCAATCTGACGGGGATCATTCAGCTTCAGGAGCCCAACTTCATTGTGGTGGGTATGTGCGGTGTTTTCACTGCAGTGATGCGTGCTCCCCTGACGGGAATATTTCTCATTGCAGAAGTCACAGGCGGATACACGCTCCTTGTGCCTTTAATGATCGTTTCAGCCGTAGCCTGGTTCGCCGCCCGTCATCTGGAACCCAACTCCATCTACCGGAAAGCTCTGGCCGAAAGCAATCTGCTCAACGATGACCGGGATCAGGTGATGCTCCAGAGCCTTCCTGTCAGATTGAATATCGACCGGAATTTCTACCCCCTTGCTCCGGATGACTCTCTCAGCACCTTGCGGAAGCTGGTGGAAGAAAACAAGGCTGAGGTCTACCCCGTTCTGGATGAACACCGTCATCTCGTGGGAGTCATCCGTACAGACAAGATGCTTCACGCAATGCTGGATCACTCAGTGTATGATTTTATGCTCATCTACGATATGATGGAAACCCCTCACGGACTGCTTGCCCCCGATGACGACTTAGCCTGGGCAATGGCAAACTTTGACCGTTACAATGCCAAACATCTGCCTGTGTGTGCACCCGGCGGCAAGTTTGAGGGCTTTATTTCACGGGAAGATATCTTCAGCAAATACCGCAGGCTCGTCCAGGAAGCGGACAATTACTGAAAAATTCTATGGCGGAAGAACCTACAATCCTCAAAGGAGAAATACTCCGTTTCAGATTCAAAGGCGACAACGGGGATTTTGCCGTTGCCGTCATCCGCTGTGCCGACGGCACAGAGGAGGTGGTCTGCGGCCCTATGCCCGGAGCGGAAGTTGGCAGACAACTGGAACTTGAAGGCGTCTTTGCGACACACCCCGATTACGGAAGAGAATTCCGTATTTCCAAATGCAAAACGGCTCTGCCTGAAAGCCCTTCCGGTCTGATCCGTTTTCTCAGTTCTGCCGTTCCGGGACTGGGTCCCAAAAATGCCGCCGCCATTGTGGAACACTTTGGCAAAGAGACGATGGAGATCCTCAACCGTTTCCCCAAAAAACTGAAAGAAGTTCCCGGTATCGGAGCCAAAAGAGCCGCTGAAATCAGCCGCTTCTGGAAAGAATCTGCCCAGCAAAGAGAATCTCTCATCTTTTTACAGGGGTTGGGGATCACTCCGGCTTACTGTGCAAGGCTTCTCAAAGTCTATGGAGAAAACGCTCCCGACGTGGTCAAAAAGAACCCGTGGAAACTTGCCGACGATGTGGACGGTATCGGATTTCTCAAGGCCGACGAGATCGCACGCTCCCTTGACATCCCTGAAAATTCTCCTGAACGTCTCCGGGCAGCAGCAGTCTTTGCAATGAATACACTGACCTCTCACGGACACGTCTGTGCACCTGTTGAAGAGGTGGTCAACAGCACTGCCGAACTGCTCAAACTTCCGGAAGAAAGTGCCCGGGCGGGCGTTGAAGAAGCAATCGCCCGCAAACTGCTTTTGCTCCTTGACGATATGATCTATCCGCCTCACCTCGCCCGGGCAGAACAGAAACTTGCCAAAAGGATCGCAGAATTGGCACAATGCAAAAAATTTGCGGCTCAAAAAATGGGCGAACTGCCCCAAGCTGTTATTGAAAAACTTGCACCGGAACAGTTTCAGGCGGTGGAAACAGTAAAGCACGCTCCTCTTTCCATTGTCACCGGCGGCCCCGGTGTGGGTAAAACCACCGTTATGGGAGAAATCGTCAAACTTGCCAAAAAAGCAAAATTAAAAATCGCTCTGGCAGCCCCCACCGGCAGAGCGGCAAAACGCCTTTCCGAATCATCCGGTCTGGAAGCAAAAACGATCCACCGCCTTTTGATCTACGATCCCAGGAGCAATGCCTTTGCCTTTGATGAAAGCCATAAACTTGAATGTGATCTGCTCATTGCCGATGAAGTCTCAATGCTTGATCTTGTGCTGGCAGAAGCTCTTTTTGCAGCCGTGCCTTCGGGTTGTGCTGTTGTCCTGGTGGGAGATGCCGACCAGCTGCCTTCTGTGGGAGCGGGTACCGTTCTTGCAGACTTCATCAGCAGCGGATTTTTTGCCGTCACCCATTTAACGCAAGTTTTCCGTCAGGCCTCTGAAAGCGCGATCATAGCCAACGCCCATCGGGTCATAAAAGGATATATGCCTGTTGCTCCTGCACCGCAGAAGGACAAAGAGCTTGATTTTTACTGGATCGATCCCGGCGACCCGGCACGGGCAGAAGAATTGATCGAAAAAATGGCCGCTGAAAGGATCCCGGAACGTTTCGGTTTCGATCCGGTCAAAGATATCCAGATCCTGACGCCGATGAACCGGGGGGATGCGGGAGTTTTCAGACTCAATCCTCTCCTTGCCAAAAGGCTGCTGGGAGAAAAGGTCGAATCCTTCCGTTTCGGGGAAAGAAGCTTCTCTCTGGGCGATAAAATTATGCAGCGTTCCAACAATTACGACAAAAATGTTTTCAACGGCGATGTGGGGATCATTGAAAAGATCGACAGTGAAAACAGAAAGTTTTTCTGTGCCTTCGACAATGGTGAAAGAAGTGTCGAATACGCTTTTGATGAAACCGACCAGCTGAGTCACGCTTACGCCATTACAGTCCATAAATCCCAGGGCGGCGAATACCCCTGTGTCATTCTTTCTCTTTTGAAGTGCCATTATATGATGCTCAGAAGAAATCTGCTCTATACCGCTATGACCCGGGCAAAAAAACTGCTCGTCCTCGTTGCCGACCGTCAGGCAGTGGAAATCGCCATTTCCAACAACCGCCGGGAACGGCGTTATTCTCTTTTAAGCAAGCGACTCAAAGAACTTCTGTCAAAGCAGAACAACTGATAAAGGAGTTTCTCAGGGGAAAATTTTTCCTTTTCTCCTTAAAAACGGTTCCCCTCAAAATTTTCTGAAAGTTTGAAAAAATATCTTTGTGTGCTATATTAATAAAATGACTTTTTATATATAGGAAGAGCCCTGAATGACAAATCCTGAAAACAGATCAGTACTGACCGCAGCCGGTTCGGTCAATTTGCTGAGTACGCTGATTACGACCTGTTTCTGTACTTATACGGCTTTGGTCGGTCATCGTGTGGTTCCGCTTTTCGGCCGTCAGGCAGTGGATATGCTTCTTACGGGAGCTCTTTTCACGCTGCCCTATCTTTTTATGCCTTTTCTCACCCGTTACTTCACCAGCCGTTTTTCCAGCAGAAACACCATTACTTTTTCCCAGCTGGCTCTTTTTCTGCTTATGGGAACAGGGACCACACTCCTCTTTCTTGTTCCGGAATCCGGCCTGACACTGCCGTGGATCACTCTGCTGCTGGCAATGGTGGTTCTGTCGGGAATGATCTGTGCCGCTTACCGCTCGGCCCAGCGGATATACATCGCTGAAACCATTGAAAAATCGTCACTCCCCCTTGCCGGGGCTGTGACCGAAAGTACCACATTTGCAGGGATCATTGTGGGCGTTACCGGAGCGGCAGCTGCCACAGAACTGCACTTTCCTCCCGGGGCGACAGGAATATTTTTGTTGGGGCTTGCCTTTATCTCCCTTTCAGCGGCCACCCGTTTGCGTCCCACCCTTGCACCGCTGCCCAAATTGCGTTTTTCCGGACTTCCCAAAACCTGGCTGGCGGTCATCCGCCGCGAAGAAAGGGGACGGGAGCTGCTTTTGACCGGTATCGGCGAAAGTTACCTTTTCGGCTCCATTATCTTTGCGGCCTCTCTGGCGGTTCAATATATCACGCTCTCCCGGGGAGTTGCCTCGCCTGTTCTTGAATATGCGGTAATGACAGCCCCCCTTGCCGGAGCTGCGGCGGGATTCATTCTGGGAGCGGGACTTTGCCGGCACAATGCAGAAATCGGTCTGGTGCCGCCTGCGGCATTGATGATGACGTTGTGTTCATTTGCCATCGGATTGCTGCCTTTTTTCAAAGATGAGATCATTGAAAGCTGCCTTTTGGGAATGCTGCTGCTGCTTTTCGGCTTCTTTGCGGGAATCGCTCTGATCCCTTTGCAATCCTACCAGAAATTCTTTGTCCGCAAAGAGTTGCGCAGTGCCTTTTTTTCCTGGTTCTATCTGCCTTTCGGCATCATTCTGCTGACGGCGATCTTTTTTTCAGGATTGATGTATATCAATAAAATTGCCATATTCCCTGTCGCAGCAGCCCTGGGGGGCGTGACCTTTGCCGTAGGAGTCATTTTCTTTCTGCTCATCCCCCAATGTCTGCTGCGGATGTTTACAAAATTGCTGCTGCTGACCTTTTACCGCCTCAAAGTGTGGCACGCAGAAAAAATTCCGGAAGAAGGTCCCGCATTGCTCATTGCCAACCGGGCCTCATTTATGGATATGCTTTTTGTCACCGCCTGTACCTCACGCCCGGTGCGTTTTATGATGGACGAAAATTATTACAATGCCATTCCCTTTTTGCGTCCTCTGCTCAAATCTGCCGGTCTTGTTGAAGTCCCAAGCGGTCCCAAGAAGCTCAAAAACTTTTTTGCAACCGCCCATACCCTTTTCCGCAAAGGAGAACTTATTTGTGTCTTTCCTGAAGGCGATATCACCCGGAACGGTACGATGTCCGCCTTTAAGGACGGTATGTCTCTGCTGCTGCCGCCGGAAATCGACGTTCCCCTTATCCCCCTGCATATCGGTATGACCTGGGGCAGTATATTTTCCTGTTACCGGGGCAAATTCAAGTTCCGCCGTTTCGGATGTTCCCCCCACCCGGCCTCGGTAACTGTGGGCAATCCCCTGCCCCGGCAAAGCAACGCTTATGAAATACGCATTGCAATGTCTGAACTTGCCGCTGAAACTGAACTTGCTCCTCTGCCGGAAGAAAAGCCCTTCCACTCCCAGGCTCTTTTTCTGGGCCGCCGTTTTCCGAACCGCTGTATCGTGGGGGAATATGACGGCAAAGAATTCCGTCTGCCGGGAGCAGCAGAAACAGCTGTTGAAGCGATTATGATCAGCCGCTATCTCAGGCGGATCTGCCACACTGACGAAGATTATATGGGGGTAATGCTCCCCAACGGTATTGATGCCGTCACTTCCATTATCGGTATCCAGCTTACAGACAGAACGCCTGCTATGCTCAACTACACGGCCTCACCTGAGTCGATCAAAAGTGCCGTTGACACAGCCGGTATACGCCATATCATCACATCCAAAAGTTTCATTGAGAAACAAAAGATCGCGGCCTTGCCTGAAATGATCTTCATTGAGGACATAAAATCCCGTTACGGCGGAAAAATAAAACGTTTTCTGTGGCATCTTGTCTTGCGTGTTCTTTCCAGCCGGGAACTTATGCGTCTTCTGGCACCCGCCAGTTGGGATGATGTGAACAAAGTCGCAGTTCTGATTTTTTCCAGCGGTTCCACCGGCACTCCCAAAGGGATTATGCTGACCCATCACAATATCAACGGCGATGTGGCGGCGGTCATCAAAACTACCGACTGGCACCGGCACGACCGGATCCTCGGCAATCTGCCTTTGTTCCACTCTTTCGGTATGAACACCTGCCTCTGGCTGCCGATGCTCACAGGGGCAAGGGTGGTTATGATCCCCAACGCTCTGGACGCAAAAATGGCGGCAACGGTTCTGCGGGAACAGCAGATCACCGTTCTTATGACGACGCCGGGATTTTTGCAAATCTATATGCGGGGAGCCAAACCGGAAGATTTCAAAAGTATCCGTCTCACAGTGGCCGGAGCAGAAAAACTCCGTTCCGACATTGCAGAAAAATATCTTGAAATGACCGGTCTTGCCATTGCCGAAGGATTCGGCAGTACAGAGCTTTCGCCCATCGTTTCCATCAATGTGGCAACATCGGTTTCCGATCTGGGAGTCAAAGTGGCCAAACACGGCAGTATCGGCCCTGCCCTGACCGGCGTCTGTGTCAAGATCGTTGATCCGGAAACCTTTGAACTCAGGCCCGAAAACTGTGATGGACTTCTTATCGTCAAAGGAGCCATCGTTATGAAAGGATATCTCAACGATCCTGAAAAAACTGCTGAAGTCATCCGCAACGGCTGGTATATCACAGGTGATATCGGTCATATGGACCGGTATGGATTCATCACTCTGACGGGCCGCTATACCCGTTTCAGCAAGATCGCCGGAGAAATGGTCCCTCACGAACTGGTGGAACGGGAATTGAACGATATCCTCAAGCCCGACCGCCGCATTATTGCCGTCGGCGGGGCAAATGATGCCCGCAGAGGTGAAAAGCTGCTGGTCTTTTACAGTGATGAAACGCTGGTCAATCCGGGAGCTCTTGTAAAACAGCTCAGGGAGAAAAAACTCCCCAACCTCTGGATCCCCCACGCGGACAATTTCATCAAAGTTGACGATCTGCCTATGCTGGGCAGCGGAAAGCTGGATTTACACCGTCTTGCAACATTAAGCCGGCTCTACGATGATCCGGTGGAATAAACTCATTTTACAGGAGAAAAAAATGTTCGATTTTGCCAATCCCGGATATGAAATCATTGATGCACATATTCATCCCTCTTCTTTTTACGGCTACCTTGAAGGAAACAACTACGCAGGAAATACACCGGATGATGTATTTGTGAATGTCCTCAAAGGAACCGGTATCTCACGGGCAGCGGGATCTGTTGCCTTCCGTTTGGGCAAGGATGAAACGACCTGGGAAACGCTCCACGGATTGAACGTAAAAGCCCTTGAAGGACGTGATCGGAGTGACGGATTTCTTATTCCCGGCATCTGCATCCACCCCTGGTTCGTCAAAGAATCTCTGGAAGAGATCGATCATATGTATCACAAAGAAAATGTCCGTTTGATCGGCGAACTTGTGGCCTATATGATGAACTATACCAGCTACGCCTGTTCTGAAATGATGCCGATGTGGGATCTGGCAAATCAGCTTGGTATGGTGGTCAATCTTCATTTGGGCAATCTTGACGATGCCAGAATCATCCTTAAAAACTTCCCCGATTTGAAACTGATCATCGCTCATCCCACGTCAAGTGCTGCCGAATATGAGGCCCGTATGCGTCTTGTTGCTCAATATCCCAATGCCGGGCTGGATATTTCCGGCTCCGGCCCCAACACCTGGGGAATGCTCCGGCAGGGCATCAACTGGGCGGGAAAAGAAAAACTGTTTTTCGGTACCGACTTCCCCATCCGCAACCCCGGGATGTATGTGGCAGGTGTCCTGTATGAACGCCTGACCGATGACGAAAACGCCGCCATCTTTGCCGGTAACTTCAAACGCCTTATGGGGATGTGATGAAGTCGCTTCAGGAAGATCAAACCCGTGCGGCCCTGCTGTTCCGTCTTCTTTTTACCACCCCGGGGGAAGAGGGAAAAATCCAAACAGCAGACAATCCCTTTCTGCGGCAGCTCAAGGGGCTCATTGATGCCTTTACCGGCAACGGAAATGAAGCCTCTTGTGCCGACTATTTCAATGAAATATACCGCTGCTGGGGCGACAGAACACAAAGTGAGCTTTTCAGTGCCCTTTTTGAAAGTTTCACCAATTCCGGAATTATTCCCGGGCAAGCTGCATTGAAAAAAGAGGACGAGCTCTTTCTGATAGGAGAAACCATTGCCTTTTTTGAAGTTCTCCAATCACTCCGGGATACGCTGCCTGACTCCGGAGTTCTGCCGGGTGCACGGGAGCTTTTCAGCGATCTCAAAGCATTTATGGAACCGGCTTCACTGCTTCGGGCCATTGCCGGTGCGGACCGTTTTCTCAAAGGCAGAGTGTTCCGCTTCATCGGCAACCGTTTTATTTCTGTTCAGGCTGATTCCGCCAAACCTGTGGAAAAATTCTTCGGTTTTCCCGGAGTCCGGAGCAGTTTTCAGGATCACTTCAGAAAGTACAGTTCCGGCATTTCCAATATTCCGCTCCTCATCAACAGTCTCCCCGGTTACGGCAAAACAAGTATGACCGTTTCCTATGCTCTGGCCGAGGAAAATATCGTTCTTATTCTGCCTGAACCGGAGGCTCTGGAAGAAGATTGGCACGCGTTGATGGAGCCGCTGACGGCACGCAAAGATCTGAAATTTGTCGTCTTTTTTGATGATATCGACCCCAGAAGTGTCAACTGGTACAAGTTCCGTACTCACGTTGGGGGAGCTTTCACGCTGCCTGACAATGTGAATGTGGTGTTGTCGGCCAACTATGAGTTTCCCCCCAGCATTCTTTCCCGGGGCCGCCGGGTGAGTTTTCCGGTCTTTGACGAGATCCGCTGTATGGAAATGGTGGAGGATTTTCTTCTTGACTTCGGTTTGAAATCTCTGCCGGGAAACATTGTTTCACTCATTGCCGCTGACTACACAGAGGAGTTCGGGCAGCACAAGTTCACTGAGCTTTCGCCCAGAACTCTTATGCGTTATCTGAATATCTATCAGAAAAATGTCAACAAACGCAGAACCATTGTTGAACTTGCTATGGGTCCTATGATCACCCGTCCGGATCCGGAACTCTTTTACGAGTTCAACATTGAGCTTATGCGTTCTCTCTACGGCGAGGAATATATCAAACGTCTCTTGAAAGAGCGGCTCAAGAATCTTTGAACGGCAGCTTGAGCTGTTCCCGGTGGGGGGTACCGATGACTTGCAGTGATCCCAGTCCCACCCCTACCAGACGGACGGCCCGAATGCCGGCAGAAGTTTTTTTCAAAAGTTCCACAGCGTAATCGCCGATCATTTCACCGCTGACAGTAGGATTTTCAAGAGTAACAGTCCGGGTCACGGTCTGAAAGTCGGCATATTTGATTTTCAAAGTAACGTTGAGTCCGCAGTATCCTTTAAGCAGGGCACGGCGGGCGGTTTTTCTTGCCAGTGCCCGGATCAGGATCCGCAGCTGCCGGACATCGCTGCAATCTTCCAGAAGCGTCATCTCTTTACTGATGGATTTGGGTTCGTTCCCGGATTCCACCTGCCGGTCATCCACGCCCCGGACAATATAATAATAAAATTCGCCGGCTTTTCCGAAAAGCAGCTGTAATGTTTCAAGGTCAAGAAGTTTCAGCTCCGCTCCGGTGCGTATATTCATACTTTCCAACCGGTCAGCGGTCACATTGCCGATACCGTGAAATTTCCTGATGGGCAGTTCATCGAGAAATGCGGCGGCTTTTTCGGGTTCAATCACGGTCAGACCGTCAGGCTTTTGAAAATCTGAAGCGATTTTTGACAGAAACTTATTTGGAGCCACTCCTGCCGAACAGGTCAGACCGGTCTTTTCACGGATGGCATTTTTGATAAACAGGGCAATTTCCCGTGCTGAATCCAATTCCAGTTTGTTGTGCGTAATATCCAAATAGGCTTCATCAATGGAAACCGGTTCCACCAAGTCGGTAACAGCGTGAAAAATCTCTCTGATCTGGCGGGAAACGGCACTGTATTTGCGGTGATTGGGCCGGATCAATACTCCTTTCGGACAGAGACGCAGGGCCGTCCTTGAAGGCATTGCAGAATGGACGCCGTATTTCCGGGCTTCATAGGAACAAGTGGACACCACCCCGCGGCGTTCAGGGGAACCGCCTACAATAACGGCTTTTCCCCTGAGTTCGGGCCGGTCACGCTCTTCTATGGAAGCAAAAAAGGCGTCCATATCAATGTGGAGCACCGTTTTATGAGCAAGTTTCCCCATCGGTATCTGATTTGCGTTCCCGGACTTTAAGATAGAAATTTTTTCCCGGTTCTGCGGCATACCAGGGATAACGTTTGCGTTGTTCGGCTGTTACATTTTCCGGAATATACTGAAAACGGCGGTACATCCACAAATACTGTTCGGGATTTTCTCTGATGATTTTTTCTGAAACACTCATCAAATCCTGCAAGACCTCACTATGAGAAGCATATTCTTCAAAAGGTTTGGGCAGTTCCCACCCCTCTCCCATAACTTTGCCGTTTTTCTTTCTCAAACTGCATCCGATAATGATACGGCTGGGCATACCTTTCTGGTCGCAGTAACTTTTGAGAAGGGCAGGAGCCGTACTGCTGGGGACAGGCAATCCGAAAAAGTTGACAAACACGCCGCCGTCACGGACTCTGGTATTCTGGTCGATCAGTGTGCCGACCCCCATACCTTCTTTCAAAGCCTGAATGGCAGCCCGCATAGCCCCTTTGGAAAAGATGATCCGCAATCCGGATGTATTTTCCCGGTTCCCCGTATTGAAAAAACTGTTCAAATAGGGATTCCGCAAAGGCTTGGCAATGGCGGCGATATTGACTCCTGCATAATAAGGGGACATAAGCCCTGAAGCCTCCCAACTGCCCAGATGCGGATTGACATAAATGATCCGCACATTGTCCCGGACCAAACTTTTAAGTTTTTTCAAGGTATTTTCCTCAACTTCACAGCAGCGGCGGATACGTTTTTCTTTGCCGGTCATCCAGACATACTCAACCAGATTCCAGCAGAGGTGATCAAAGGATTTCCGTGCTATCCGTTTGACTTCAGCGTCAGAGAGTTCCGGCATTGCTGCACGGATATTTGCCTTGACCAGTTTCCGTGCTCCGGGGAGCAGATACATTCCCGCCCCCAGACACCAGGCCACTGCCCGCATCAAAGGCCAGGGCAGCACTCTGAGCAGTTGATAGGGGATATATACGATAACAAATTCCAAACTCCAGCGTATTTTTTTGAACATAGTGACAGTTTTTCAGTAGTGTTTTATTTCAAGTTGATAACTTCCCGGCCCGTAAAGTTCGCCCCGGACAAGGGCTTCTGTATTGGGAGGAATAACGAATTCATACAAGTAATCATCCCCCGTTTTGTGCCATTTGGAAACAACTTTTCCATAAATGGAATCATATTCCGCTTCAGCACTGTCGAGAAAACGGCCGAAACGGGGCTCTAATTTGAAACGCTTGAAAGTGGGATCAGGTTTTATACCGCAGATATCTTCATAGAACCACTCTGCAACAGCACCGTAGGCGTAATGATTAAATGAATTCATACGCACATCACCGAAACCCGTTTCGTGATTCCAGGAGTTCCACCGTTCCCACATCGTCGTCGCCCCCTGGGTCACAGGATAAAGCCAGGAGGGATAGGAACTTTGGAGCAGCAGTCTGTAAGCCGTATCAAGAGCTTCCACTTTAGTCAGTACCGGCAGCAAAAGAGGCGTCCCCAGAAACCCCGTTGACAAGTGCATTTTTCTCTTTTTCTCGATATCATTGAGGAGAGACTCCACCACCAGTGCCCAAAGATCCCGCTGATCGGGCGTCAGATCAAAGTGCAGTGCCAGCAGTTTTGACGTCTGGGATTCCCCTTTGAAACGCATATCAGAAGTGTAAAACTCTCTGATAAAAGCCTCTTTGATCCACTCATATTTGGCCATCCGCTCTGAAGCAATGACCTTTTCGCCAACCAGTGCCGCCATCTGACCGCAGAGGCGGTTCATTCCGGCAAAGTAAGCCGTACACAGCAGTTCCGGCGGTGTGGGATCGTCCAGATTGAGCCAGTCGCCATAGCGTGTACAGCTGACAATGGGAGCCGTTTTGCACACTTCAATGATCCTGTCCAGACATTCGATCATATGAGGCAGATACTTTTTGATCACTCTGACA
The DNA here is from genome assembly GCA_045605205.1 of Victivallaceae bacterium. Taxonomy (GTDB): domain Bacteria; phylum Verrucomicrobiota; class Lentisphaeria; order Victivallales; family Victivallaceae; genus UBA1784. The sequence goes on along the minus strand of JAZUPO010000019.1, from coordinate 10,216 downwards.
TCGCCGTACTTGCGGAACATTTGAAACGGCACAATAAATCCCGCATCCCCCCAGCCGGTTGAAAAGTTGTGGAATCCCAACTCCCGGGGAGAGTTGATAAAACCGTATCCGGGCTTCGGCCGGTAGGGCAGCGGAACGAATTGGGGATAAAATACGCCAACCCGGGAAGCGTTGAGATCAGCAAGGTACTTGGTGTAAAACTCAGGGGCAAAACTGTTGTATGTTGCGGTATTTGAAAAAACTTGAGTATCCCCTGTCCACCCCAGTTTTTCATCCCTCTGCGGGCAGTCGGTGGGAATATCGACAAAATTGCTGCGCTGCCCCCATTGGATATTTGAAAACAGCATATTCACCAGATGATTGGAACAGCTGAAATGTCCAGTTTCCGGCAGATCAGAAGATATGACGACTCCTTCGATGCTGTCATTTTCAAATTCTCCCGGCCAACCGCTGATTTCAACGTAACGGAATCCGTAGAATGTGAAAAGGGGTTCATAAATTTCCTCTTCCAGCCCGGCAGTAATGTAGACGGTTGCCCCCTCGGCGGAACGGAGATTGGCTGTATAAAGCGTTCCGTCGCTGTTGAGCATTTCTCCGTGGCGTATGGTAATGGCGGCTCCTCTGCCGGGATGATGAAGATGTATTCTTTCTCTTCCGGCAAAGTTCTGACCGAAATCGACTTGAATGACTCCGTTGGCTTTCCGGGTGACAGATACCGGTTTCAGACAGGCAATTTCTCTGACGTAAGCTCCGGAATTCCACTCCACCCGGGCGGGGGGGGCTTCAAAAACTTTGACCGGAGCCCCTGATTCCAATTCAGTGCTCACGTTTCCTGTGGGCGTCAGCCGGGTCCCGTCATATTTTTCGCCGTCATAAATATCAGAATAGCGGTAGGGAGAAACAAAAGAGCTCCATTTTTCATCTGTTACAAGGAGTGTTTCATCCTCTCTGCGTATTTCAGCCAGCAGCATCGGATGTTCCCCGAAAGTGGGCCGGTCATTATTGAGCATCCGGGAAATCCGGCCGCAGTACCAGCCTTCCCCGAGGTAGACGGCAAGTTCGTTTTCTCCCTTGCGGAGCAGAGAGGACACATCGTAGACTTGATATTGCACCCGGGAATAATAATCTGTCCACCCGGGAGTAAGCAAAGCATTTCCCACCTTTTGTCCGTTAAGTTCCGCCTGATACACCCCCAGAGCAGTAATAGCAAGACGGACTGACTCAGCCCCACTCCCGTCAAAAGAAAAGGAGCGTTTCAACAGCTGCACCGGACGTAAAAAATTTTCCCCGGCATAAGAGCCGATCCACTGGGCCTTCCAGGCAGTTCCCATAAAACCTGTTTCAAAAAATCCCTCATCGCCGGTAATGGTTTCCCCGGTATTGAGGGTGGACTCCACCTGCCAGAGATATCCGGTAAAAGGAGCAAGGGCCCGTCCCTCATAAACGATCTGCACAGTATCGCTGCTGGCGACGACGCCGGAATCCCACACAGGAACGCCGGCTTTGGTTCTGACTTGGATACGGTAGCTCTGCTGCATAACATTGCCCCCTTCGATCCGGTAAAAAAACCGGGGGGCACTTTCATCCATTCCGAGGGGAGCGACCTTGTATTCGGTCATCATTCCGGTGATTCTGCTCATAATACGACACCTTCTTTGCTGTATTTACTTCATCTGCAACGGAGTCAGGCATAACTCATCCACCACGGCTTTGCCGTTTCTGACCTTTACACCTGCCTTGAAAGAACCGCCTGAAACAGTAATAACAGCTGAACAGCGGTAAATTTTTTCATCAGGGAGTTTGAAACGCAGCTCCCGTCGCCATTTCTCTGTTGCCTTTCCGTTGGAAGAAACAACTTCCACAACACTGCCGGGAGTGCCTTTGACAAAAAATTCCAATGTATAGTTGCCGGGCTTTGTGCTCCGGGTAATCCGGACATTCACATTTTTTTTCCCGGGGGCAAGAGAAATTCTCTCCTGCTTGAGAACCGGATCGCCTTTTGACGCCGCCAAAGGAAGGCTCCTGTCACAGGGAACAGCCTTAACAGGAGTTTTGTAGAGATAAACATTAAGCTCTTTGTTTTTACGTTTACGGCCCGTATTTCTGCTGACTCTGCGGTAAAGTTCCCAGGCTGCCCCGGGCGGGAGTTCATTCTGAGCAAACTCAATGCGGCTGTATTTGGGGCGGTCACGCACGATCACAAGGAGATTTCTGTTAGCTTCGGCACAGCGGAAGTGCTTTTTGATCTCACTTTTGCTGTTCTCTGCAAGTCCCAGGATCTTGATTCCGGTATAATAGCGGATGCGTTCCGATTCATCAGACTGGGTCAGAACTCTGGCAGCAGGATCTTTTCGGCAGTATTCTTTAATGATCTCGTGACTTGTCACATAAAAATCCTGCTTGGCACAGCAAGTGTAAATGGCCATAGCCAATGCTCCCGCCGAACAGCCGTAGACCAACAGTTTTGAAGCAAAAGGCCCCACCCAGCGGGGCAGAAAAGTAAATTTCTTCCGCAGCCACCGCCACCAGCTTTCTGCCCGGAATCCCACAAAGGCGGTCATCATCACCGCCGGAATGATCAGCACAGTCACATAACGGACCGCCACCAGTCCCACCACCAGACGCCAGCCCACCATAAACAGAACCGCCAGCCAGAAGCACAGATACAAAGGATTATGGTGTTTACGTTTGGGAAGAGTGAACACCAGACTGACCACAACGCCGATGGCAAAGATCAGACACAAGCCATTGGGCAATTGCTGAAAAAATGTACGGCTGAGTTCTTTGATCAAATTTTCCATCTTTGGACCAGCAGAGTAAATTTATGTTTTATATAAGTGTTATACTGACTTAAAAAGACCTCCCGGCCTCCGGTTGCCACAGTCAGAACGATCCACAGCACAGTCGAACAGATCCAATAGGTCGTCAAATGCAGAAGTGCCTTTTTCCACGGATAACTTTTTTGCCACACTCTGACGGCAGCCACCAGAGGGAGCAGCAGAAAAAACTCCAGCGTTTCAAAGCGGCACGCCCAGCTGAAAGCGGTCCAGAGAGCACAAAGAAGCCAGGAAACAAGGGTTTGCTTTTTCACAGCATCCACCACCGCCAGAGTCAACAGAGAAACAAAGAGGACATAAGCACTGTCCCGGAGCACCTGGACAGAAAAAAAGACGAGCATCGGGTGAAAAATCAGCATAAACGCCGTATAACGTGCAACACGACGGTTGCCGGTCATTTTCATAGCGATGAGATATCCCAGCAGCGGCACGGGCAATCCGGTCAGAAAGGAAAAACATTTGGCAGCAGTTTCAGGCTGAAGCCCCAACTGGATCAGCACTTTGACTATAAAACAGGGCAAAGGCGGAAAGACAGGCAAAAGATATTCTCCGGTGGCACTCCAGTGGGTAGCGGCGGTCACATAGGCAATGGAATCCCGTTCCCAGACGGGCACCAAACTCAAAGCCCCCAGATGAACGGCGGCAGTCAGCAGCAGAACTCCTGCACACCCGGCGATCCGGTCAGTTTTCAGGAAACGGTAACACTTTATCACCGCATTTGCCACCTGAGATTTCATCATAAAACTCCCTTTGCACCAAAGATCATTCCCTTAAAAACAGTGCAATAATATATCACCATTCCCCCCCAAAAGCAAGTTCCCGGGATAATGTAGAAATAAAATTCCCATTTTTTTGTATCATACTACATACACACCGCTTGAAAATAATACAAAAGCGGATTATATTATAACGATGTATTTCGCTGCAATTGAAAGGATGGATACAATATTATGAACGTTTATGCCGCCAGAGTTCTGGAAAATCTGAAACGGGACAACCCTCACGAACCAGAGTTTATTCAAAGTGTTACTGAAGTTTTGGGTTCACTTTCTATGCTCCTCGATCGTCAGGGGAAATATGAAAAGAACAAGATCCTTGAGCGTATGGTCGTCCCGGAACGTGTCATCATCTTTCAGATCCCGTGGCTGGATGACAATGGTGAGATCCAGGTCAACATCGGCTACCGTGTGCAGTTCAACAGTGCCATCGGTCCTTTCAAAGGGGGATTGCGTTTTCATCCTTCTGTCAATTTGAGCATCCTCAGATTTCTGGGTTTTGAACAGATTTTTAAAAACAGTCTGACCACGCTGCCTATGGGCGGCGGCAAGGGGCGAGCGGATTTCGACCCCAAAGGCAAGTCTGAACGTGAAATTATGACCTTTTGCCAGAACTTTATGCGTGAACTTTACCGCCACATCGGACCTTCCACCGACGTCCCGGCAGGAGATATCGGTGTGGGCAGTCGTGAGATCGGTTTTCTTTTCGGCCAGTACAAGAAACTTGCCAACGCCTATGACAGTGTGCTCACGGGCAAAGGCATCAACTGGGGCGGCAGCTTGATCCGTCCTGAAGCAACCGGCTACGGCTGTGTCTACTTTGCTTCAGAAATGCTCAAAACCCGGGGAATGGATTTCCAGAAGCGTTCCGTCTTGATCTCCGGTTCAGGAAACGTCGCCCAGTACGCCGCCCAAAAGGTGCAGCAGCTGGGAGGAAAAGTGGTCTCTCTTTCCGACTCCAACGGAGCTATCATCGACCCCGACGGCATTGACGAAGAAAAACTTGCCTTTGTTATGGAACTGAAAAATGTCCGCCGGGGCAGGATCCGGGAATATGTGGCAAAATATCCCACTGCCAGATATTACGAGGGCCGCCGTCCCTGGCAGCTTGCCAAATGCGACATCGCCCTGCCCTGTGCCACCCAGAATGAACTTGACCTTTCCGATGCAAAAGCTCTTGTGTCCAACGGATGCTGCGCCGTCTGCGAAGGTGCCAATATGCCGACGACCCTTGAAGCGACCGCTTACCTTAGGGCAAGCAAACTTCTCTTTGCTCCCGGCAAAGCCTCCAACGCAGGCGGTGTCGCCACCAGCGGTCTGGAAATGAGTCAGAATGCTATGCGTATCGGCTGGACCCGGGAATCTGTGGACAACCGGCTCCACGACATTATGATCAACATTCACAATGCGGCAAGAGAAGCGGCCCGGGAATTCAATGATCCCGACAACTACGTTATGGGAGCCAACATTGCGGGCTTCAGAAAAGTGGCCGATGCTATGATCGACCTGGGTATCTGATACACGTTTCGTCTCATACAGCAATATGCCGCAGTGCTTGAAGTACTGCGGCATTTTTTATCCCTGCCGTCGGGCCAAAAAGGTAAATATGGCTTCTGAAAGTTTTTCCCCCAACTCCGGACATTTTTCCCGGATCTGCTCAGGAGTCAATTTTTTCAACGCCGACACAGAGCCGAAAGTCTGCAATATAAGATTACGCCTTTTTTCTCCGATGCCGGGAATGGAATCAAGCACCGATGAAGCAAGGAGTTTTTCTCTTCTTTTCCGGTGGCGGGTAATGGAATACCGGTGGGTTTCATCACGGACACTCTGCAAAAGCCGCAAAGCGGCATCGTGACGGGAGAGGATCAGAGGTTCACTGCGTCCCGGCAAAAAGATCTCCTCATTTTTTTCTGCCAGTCCCAGCACCGGCAGCACCGGACACTGCAATTCATACAACACTCTGATGGCGGCCCCCAGCTGTCCCTTGCCGCCGTCGATCAAAAGCAGATCGCACAACTCTCCGCCCTCGCTCAAAACTCTTGAAAACTGCCGTTTCACCGCTTCAGCGATCATACTGAAGTCGTCGATCCCTTCCACGGTTTTGATATTGAATGTCCGGTAACTTGAACGGTCAGGTTTTCCGTCCCTGAAAACCACCATCCCGGAAACAGCCAGCGTTCCAAAGGTATTGGAAATATCAAATCCCCAGATCAGCCGGGGGGGCTTGGGCAATTTGAGAGCTTCCTGAAGGGCTTTAACTGCGCCCATACCTGTGGGAACGCCGGGGAGTTCCGGATTTTCAAAGGATCGGTTTTTCCGTGAAAAAACGGCTCTTAAATTCTGCAATATTTCCCGGTAACGGGCGGCCTGTTCAAATTTAAGTTCGGCGGCAAAGGCACGCATTTTTTCTTCCAGTTCCTCTTCCAGAGGGGCGATATTTCCGTCGAGGACCTCAAGGGCGGAGTTGAGTAATTTCCCATAGGCTTCCTCAGTAATGTTGCCCCGGCAGGGAGCGGAACAATCTTTCATAATCCGTTTCAGGCAGCGTTTGCAGCTTTCTTCATCGGGATTTTCATCTTTGCACGCCCTGAGCTTGAAACGCTGCAACAGATATTCAAGGGTGCTTTTCAAAGCCGTTCCGTGGGGAAAAGGGCCGAAATATCTGGCATTGTCCCCCGCTTTGAAACGGGCACAACGCAAAGTGGGGAACTTTTCTGACATATCCAGTTTCAAAAGCAGATACCGCTTATCGTCCCGCATAAGGATATTGTATCTGGGGGCATAGGCTTTTATGAGCCGGGACTCCAGGATCAGAGCTTCATCGTCACTGCGGACGACTTCAAAGTTCCACTGGGCGATGCTGTGGATGAGGGAACGCAGTTTGGGATCAGCAGTACGGCTGCGGGCGGGTTGAAAATAATTTCCCAACCGGCGGCGCAAGTTGCTGGCTTTGCCTACATAGATCACTTCGCCGAAACGGTCCCGGAAGACATAAACTCCGGGTTTTGCGGGGATCTCCCCGGGATGATATTCAGAAACGTCCAATTTCAGACTCCGGCATTATTCAAAAGTTTTCTTCCCGGCGTTGACGGGGAGTCACTCCGAAATGATTATTGAAACAGCGGTAAAAATAACTTGTGTAGTTGAATCCGCACCGGGCGGCGATCTCGTCGGCAGTCATATCCGTCGAATGGAGCAATTCATCTGCCAGCTCCAGTTTGTAAATGAGCCGCAATCTGGAAAACTCCATACCGGTATACTTTTTCGCCAGCCGCGAAAGAGAACCGGGGGAAAGATGAAACAGCTCCGCCAGTTTTTCCCGGGAAAGATTTTCCGTCCTGTGAGCACGCAGATAGGAGTTGATCTTTTCCCAGTTCCGGTTGAGCCGGGGAGCATAATTTCCTTCCATATTGCAGAGCTGATCGACAGTAACGGAAAAAAGAGCTTTCATAAGATGCAGCACGACTTCCCGGGGGGCAGATTCCTGCTGCAAATGTTCAAGGGCCTCAAGGAGCATAAATCCTCCGGATGAAAGAGGCTGCGGAGAATGGTAATAAATGACATCAGTTGCTGAATGGACGATCACCACCCGGATATACTCCTTGAAGTAACAGAAACTGATCGCCTGCCGTTCCTGTTCCGGTCCCTCTGCCGCCCATTGATAGCCGGAAGCGGTACAGTAGTAAAAAGCAGGAGCGTCAAGCTGCTGGTGAAAAAATTTTCCGTTTTCATACAGTTGAAAGTGCAAACTTTCTTTCACAAGCAGATTGAGCCGGGGGATACCGTGAACAGGTTTATCCAGGGGAGAATCAGAGGAATACAGATACTCCATTTTTTCAGGCAGAGTGATTTCTGATAAAATCTCTGCGATCTCCTGTTGATTATGATTCAAAGTCTCCTCCTGTGGTCTTTCAATGTAAAAATCCCTGTCTCCGCAAGTAATATATATGTATTCAGGCACTTTTGCAAATCGTTTTATTGACAATATTTAATTATATTGTTACATTTGTATACAATTTGGCACATTTAAGACTTTTTTTTAATGAAAATATGATTATAATATAAAACAGATGTTATTTTTCACCTTTTTTAAGGAATATTGGAATTTATGAAAATCGAAAGATCTGTCATCTGGAACAACCGTTCCGGAAAAAACACCTCCTGGTTCCACACCCGGTGCTGTAAAATCGGTGACGGAACACTTTTTATGTCGATGCAGGCAATCGGCGGCAGTGACTATTACGGTCCTATCCACGAATCCATTTTTGACGGCAGAAAGTGGAGCACCCCTGAGGGTATCCCCGATCTGGACTGGAAACCTTGCGTAGAAGAGCTTTTGGAAGGGGTCTGCGACGTGGTCCCCTACTATCACGCCCCCACCGATACGGTTCTTGCCATCGGTCACAACGTTTACTACAGAAACGGGGCTCTTTATGATTCCCTCGGACACTGGGAAAAACCGACAGGTCCCAAGGTGCAGCGTTATCCCGTCTGGTCGGTACGCAATGCCAAAGGGGAATGGCCCCGTACCCGGCAAAAAGTGCTCATTCCCGGCCTTGAAACTTCAGCGGTGTACACCTGCGGCAGTTCCCAGTGGTTTTTCCGGGGACAGAACGATGTGTTCATTCCCTTTAGCTTTGCACCTTTCGGCCGCCGGGACGGACAGATCTTTACCGCCAGATTTTTCTACGACGGCGAAAAACTGGAATTTGTGGAAAAGGGCAACACCCTTGAATGGCCCATCAACCGAGGCATTATGGAACCCTCTCTTGTGGATATGGGGGATCGCGTCCTGATGACGCTCCGTGCCGAGGACGGCTGCGGTCACGTCGTTGAAAGTGCCGACGGCCTCCATTGGGGCGAGATCAAAACCTGGCAGTTTGATGACGGTGAAACACCTGAAATGTCCTCCACTCAGCAGCATTTTCTCTATTGCGGCGGCAAGCTGCACCTGGTCTACACCCGGGCCAACGGCACCAATTCCCACGTTGTGCGTTTCAGAGCTCCGCTTTACATCGCCGAAGTCAACGACGATCTGAAACTTGTCAAAGCAAGTGAAGAAATTGTCCTGCCGATGCTGGACGAAGGAGATCACGCCCCCGGTATGGGAAATTTCCAGGCTATCGCCATCTCTGACAATGAAGCCATTGTCTCAGTGGGCGAAGAACGGGGCTACGACCAATTCCGGGGCAACACGCTGGCAGCCCGTATCACATTTTAAGACAAAAGGAATTCAACACAAATAACAGTGTATAAGGAGTAATAAGTTATGAAAAAATCAATTGTTTTCGTATTGACAGCCTTATTCGGTCTGTCACTTGCCGCGGCAAACATCACCATTGCCGACGGAGCCAAAAGTGCTTATACCATCGTCATCCCTGACGGTTCCGGTGACAAATACATTGACAACTACATCAAACTTGGCGGAGAGTTCATTCAGCATACCGTCAAAAAGGCCACCGGAGCCCGGTTGCAGATCGTCAAAGAATCCGCTTTCAACGGCAAGACTCCCGCTATCTTTGTGGGCAACACCAAAGCCTTGAAAAAAGCAGGGTTCACTTCTGAAAAATTTGATTTCTGGGAACACGCCATTGCCGTCAAAAACAAAAACGTTTATATCTACGGCAGAGACATTCCCAGTCCCTTTTCCAACAACAAATCCCATTCCCACACAATGCTCGGAACCCTCAAAGGGGTAACGACTTTTGCGGAAAAATTCGTCAACACCCGGGTAATGCACTACCGGAAATACTCCGACTCGATCCACCCCGGAATTGTGACCTACCCCCAGAAAAAGATCGTTCTTTCCGACAAATATTTCTACCGGAACCGTCCCCAGTTTATGAGCACCACCGGCGCAAGTTTGGGTCTGTGGTATGACATTGCCAACAACTGGATCCCCTACGGGGGCATCAAACTCAATGCCCACAGCCACGCCACCGCCATTCCCCAGGCGAAATACTACAAGACCAATCCTGAATTCTTTGCTCTTATCAACGGCAAACGTTATTTCTGCCCCGGCGGCCGTCAGCCTCACTATTGCCTTTCCAACAAAAAGGTGCAGGAACTGATCTATCAGGAACTTCTTTCCCGGGCAAAAACCGGAGCCCACCTTGTTGAAGTTGGTGCCAGCGACGGTTTCAAACCCTGCGAATGCAAAGAATGTGAAGCCTGGTACAACACCAAAGAGTGGAGCGAAAAACTCTGGTGCTTCCACCGGGATCTTGCGGCGAGACTTTACAAGGATTCCCCCAAGACCAAAGTCAGTATTATGTGCTACGGCAACACTCAGGTGCTTCCCAAGACCTTCAAAAAATTCCCCTCCCCCAATGTGGTCATTGACGTGGCTCCTCCGTCAAAAGGAGTGCTTGCACAGTGGCAGAAATTCAACATTCAGGGGATCATTTCCTGGACCTACTTCTTCGGCTGCTACAAGGCCAACGGATTTTCACCGGCACTGGATTTCGACACCTTGCAGAAATGTGCCGCCTCTTTGTACGGCTACAATATCCGGGGCATCTACAACTGCGGACAGTTTTCCGCTCCCTCTCTTGAAGGCCCCTGGTATTATGCCTACGGCAAATGGCTGGGCGATAAAAACAT
>JAZUPO010000018.1:0-12754 GCA_045605205.1 Victivallaceae bacterium | reverse complement strand
CTTCGTTGAACTACGCCGTGACAAGGGGAAAAGGGAACTTCAGTTTTCGATTCTCGCAGCTGGTTACAGCTGCGAGTTATTCCGAAGCCGACGTTTCGGCCCGCCTCAACTTCTTTTACTTCTTTTACCGACCTTTATCGGGAACATCGCTTTAAGTTCAGAGTTTTGTCAGGGTGTAAGTCGGCAGCAGTTTTGCGGCTTCTTCCGGCAGGAAATTCCCGGGGGTGGGGTTGAGGCAGTTGGCACTTGCTGCCGCCAGAGCCTTTTGAAAGGCCGGGAAAAGGGGTGTTTGGCTGCACAATTCAGACAAAAGAATCGCACTTGCCGTATCTCCGCAGCCCAGAGGACTTGCAACATAGGGCAGGGGAGGGAGCGTGTAACTTGCAAGTTGAGTTCCGTCTGAGGCAAAGGCCATTTCCGGACCATCGGTAATGGCCGCATATTTCAGCGAGGGGAACTCGTTGAAAAGTTTTTTCATTCCCGGTGCAACACCCTGAATGCCGGAAAGTTTTTCCAGTTCTTCTTTATTGATCTTAAGCACAATGGCTGCTCCGGCAGCAAAGACTTCATCCAGATTACGGCACGCATCTATAAGAAGCAGAGCTTTGTACTTTGCCGCAAGCAAAGCGGCTTTTACATAGAGTGCAGGATCCGTTCCGTCCGGCAGAGAACCGCAAAAGGCCGCTCCTGAGGAGTGGACAAGCGTCTTTTCAAAAGCTGTGAGCATCGCTTGGACTTCATCGGAAGAGGCGGGAAAGGAAGGCTCAATAAGTTCTGTCATAATCTGGGCATTTTCGTCCAGACAGGTGGTGCAGCACCGGGTGGGGCCGGAAACGGGAATGGAAATGAAATCCATATCAGTTTTTTTCAAAGCTGCATCCAGCTTTGCACCGTTGTCGCCGCCGCTGAACTGGATCAGCGTAAAAGAACTTTGACCGCTGCATCCGAGGGCCCGGCAAAAGTTGATCCCTTTGCCGGAGGCAAGTTCTTCCAGCTTGCGGGCACGGTTGACCGCTCCCTTGGTGAAATCAGGGAAAAACAAGGTTTTCTGCCAGGCAGGATTGGGGCCGAGGATCGCCAGTTTGCTCATATCAATTTTTCCAACAGTTGGTTCACCTCGTCATCAGAAAAGGGACGGGGATTGCTTTTCATACTTCCGGAACGGCAATTTTTCACCACAAAAGAGAAATCCTCCCGGGCCAGCTGCCACTGTTTGAAGTTCTCAGGCAAAGCACATTTGCGGCGCAGCGCAATGACTGCTTCAATAAATTCTTCCGCAGCTGCAAATCCCAGCCGCACGGCCAACTGAACCATTTTTTCTTTTGCAACGGGCAAGTTCCACTTCAGAACTTCCGGCAAAAGGATAGCACAGCAAACACCGTGAGGGACTCCTTTGAGGCCGCTTATGGGATGACCGATCCCGTGAGCAGCCCCCAAGCCGGAACGGACAAAAGCCGCTCCCGAAAGCATACATCCCCGGGCCAGCATATCAAATATCTCAGGAGTGTTTTCGCCTGCTGCGTGACGCTGCAAAGCGTTCCAAGTGAGAAAAGTCCCTTCAACAGAAAGCATCATCGTCATTGCATCTGCTTTGGCAGAAATGGTACTTTCGATCCCCTGGGTGAGGGCATCAAATCCGGATCCGTAAAGCACTTCAAGGGGAGAACCTTCCAGAAGTTCCGGATCAACGAGGGCGGTATCAGCAAACATCGCCGCTCCCCGCAGGGATTTTTTGATTCCTGTTTCACCGTCACAGAGAACGGCGTTAGGGGTCATTTCAGCGGCGGTTCCCGCAGTGGTGGGGAGTGCCGCAAAAAAACAGGCACGTTCATCAAGAGAGATGTTTTCACGGAAGGCCGCCGCTGCTGTCAACTCTGTGTCAAGAAGAGCTGCAACAGTTTTCGCTCCGTCGATACAGCTGCCTCCGCCGTAACCGATAATGGAACGGGCATTGAGAGCTCTTGCTCTTTTCAGTGCTTCATCGGTTTTATCCAAGGGTGCTTCCGCGGGGAATCCGGAAAAAAGTTCCACTTTTCTTCCCTCAAGTTCCGGGAGCAGCTCTTGTTCCAATCGACAGAGAGCGTGTCTGCCGCAGATGATAAAAACATTACCTTCCGGCAGCAGTCCGGGCAGTTGAAAACGCACTTTTCTGCCGAAAAGCACTTTGGCGGGACTTTGCATTTCAAAAATCATCTTTGATCACTCCCCGGTTGCGTAAGAATTGAAAAAGCTGTGATGCCGCATTGAATTCCGCCTGCTTGCGGCTGCGGCCGGAACCCATTGCTGTATAGCGGCGCAGGGTAACTTCCACTTCGTACAAAGGAAGGTGCTGGGGGCCGCTGTGGCGGAAAACGGTATAGTGGGGGATCTCGTTCCAATGCTGCTGTGAAAACTCCTGAAGTTTTCCTTTGGGATTCAGTTCTACGAGGAGTCTGCGGGGATCCGGAAAATTGCTGTTTACCAGATCGAGCAGAAATGCACGGGCAGCCTCAAAGCCGGATTCCAGATAGAGGGCCCCGGTAAAGGCTTCAAAAAGGTCGGCAAGGGTGGAATCCCTGTCGATGCCGCCTGCACCCTGTTCGCCCCGGCCGATCCTGAGGTAGGAACCCAGATCCAGTTTCCTTGCCAGAACGGCGAGGGAACCTTCACAGGCAAGTGCTGAGCGGGTTTTTGTCATATCCCCTTCGGTCATAGAAGGATAGAGTTTGAAAAGATGTTCTGTCAGGACGATTTCAAGAACAGAATCGCCCAGAAATTCCAAACGCTGATTGTCGTAGGGCAAATTATGCTCAACGGCATAACTGCGGTGAGTAAAGGCTTCCAGCAGCAGTTTGGAGTCTGCAGAAATGTTGAACTTTGCCGCAATGGGTTTGAGGTGATGCATTGGCAGTACCTTTGGATTAAAGAGATTGATGAAAATTACGAAAAATCTCAGCTGTTGTCTGCATCCGTGAGCTGATGACCGGGGAATTGTTCCGGTCACCGGGTCACGCACGCCGGCGGTTGTAGAGATACTCTGTCTGAGAGTCCAGTTGAGAACACGCAAGATCGATGCCGCACTGTGCTTTGTATTCAGACAGAAAAAGTGCTTTGAAACGGGAAAGAGAAATCTTTTCTGTGATCTTGGCAGCTGAACTGATAACTCTTGACATTTCACGCACCCTTTTTCTGAAAGAAAGAGGTCCGGAATAAAGTTTGCAGCCGTCAAGGTCTATGACTCCGGCAGAACCGGCACCGGAAATATATAAGTTACGCAAACTCAAATCCCCGTGCTGAATTCCTGCCTGATGCAGTTTGACCACACATTCAGTGATCTTTTTGACCGCGTCTTCAGGGGATTCCTGTAAAAAAAGCGGCATAAAAACAGTTTCTTCTCCCAGGCGTTCTGTAAAAAGAAAGTCTCTGTGCGGCAGAAGCAGGCCGCCTTCACGCAGCCACCCCAGAACTTGAGGTGTCGGGACTCCGGTTTTTTGGATCGCCAACGCACAATCAACAGAACTTTTTGCCCGGGAAACACAGAAAAGATGACGAAAACGGGAGACGAAACCTTTATAAAAATAACATTTTACAAAGACGTCTCCCGCAATGGCAGCGATGATCTTTGAACCCACTTTCCGAACTTCGGCATTGCCGGAGTCAAAGATATCAAAGGCTTCAAAGAGTGAAACGGAGGAATCGGTAAGGCATTTCCCGGAAAGTGCTCCCTTCCGGCAGAACTCAAACTTGATTCCTCCGTCTTTCATTCGCACGCTCAGAGGTTTTCAACGATCAGATCACCCACTTCAGAAGTGGAGTAACCCATCTTGCCGGCGGCCATAGATTTCAGTTTGTTTCCGGTGACAAAAGCGATCGCCTTTTCGATGGCGGCAGCAGCTTCTTTTTCACCCAGATATTCCAGCATCATAGCAGCGGCCCCCACAGCGGCCAGGGGGTTGATAACGCCCAAGCCGGTGTATTTGGGAGCAGAACCGCCGATAGGTTCAAACATACTGACACCTTCGGGGTTGATATTTCCGCCGGAAGAAATGCCCATACCGCCTGCGGTCATAGCGGCCAGGTCGGTGACGATGTCGCCCATAAGGTTTTCAGTAACGATGACGTCGAACCATTCCGGGTTTTTGACCATCCACATAGTGGTGGCATCCACGTGGCAGTAAGCGGTTTTGACGGTGGGATACTCTTTGGCCATTTCGTTGAAGGCCCGTTCCCAGAGTCCGCAGACATAGGTCAGCACGTTGGTTTTGCCTACCAGGGTGAGCTGGGAGGTGTAACCGGCAGCCTTGTCTTCTTCAGAAAGCCCCTTCCAGGGATTTTCTTTGGTGTGGCGTTTTACAGCCAGTTCAAAGGCATATTTGAGGCAGCGGTCAACCTGCTTGCGGGTATAAACCCAGTTCTGGCAGGCGACTTCATCAGGGGTGTTCTGCTGGACACTGCCGCCCATACCGGTGTAGACACCGCCGGAGTTTTCACGCACGACCACATAGTCGATATCTTCCGGGCCCTTGTTGGCAAGGGGAGTTTCCACGCCGGGGAAAAGTTTCACCGGACGGAGATTGATGTACTGATCGAGTTCAAAACGCAAACGCAGCAGGATTCCTTTTTCAAGGATCCCGGGTTTGACTTTGTTGCTGCCGATGGCACCGAGCAGACAGGCATCAAACTTGCGGAGCTGATCGGAAGCATCATCAGGCAGGATCTCTCCGGTTGCCAGATAGTGATCGGCACCCCAGCAGAATTCTTTGCGGTCAAGGGTGAAGCCGAACTTCTTGCCCGCAGCATCGAGGACTTTCAGTGCCTCGTTGACGACCTCAGGGCCGGTTCCGTCGCCGGGAATAACAGCGATCTTGTAATTTTTCATTTTTCAAACAGCCTTTCTCAAATCAGTAGCGTTTCTGCTTGCTGCGGGCGAGGACCCGGAGACGCAGAGCATTGAGTTTGATGAATCCGGCGGCATCCTTGTGATCGTAGGTGTTGCCGTCTTCTTCGAAGCTGGCGATGGCATCGTCGTAGAGGCTGAATTCAGAACGGCGGCCGGTAACGTGGCAGGCACCTTTGTAAAGTTTGACACGGACATCACCGGAGACATACTTCTGGCTTTCAGTGATCATAACCTGGAGCATTTCACGCTCGGGGGCGAACCAGAAGCCATTGTAGATCATATCGGCGTAACGGGGGATCAGACTGTCACGCAAATGCATAACTTCGCGGTCAAGAGTGATCTCTTCCAGGCCGCGGTGAGCCTTGGAAAGGATGGTGCCGGCGGGAGTTTCATAGACACCGCGGGATTTCATACCCACGAAACGGTTTTCGACGATATCGACCCGGCCGACAGCGTGTTTTTTGCCGAGGGCATTGAGGGTACGCATAATGTTGGCGGGGCTGTATTCGGTGCCGTTGACCTTGACGGGGATACCCTTTTCAAAGGTGATGACCACATCTTCGGGAGTGTCGGCAGCCTTGGAAAGGGGTTCAGTCATCACAGCGATATCTTCGGGGAGTTCCTGCCAGGGATCTTCGAGGATGCCGCCTTCAAAGCTGATGTGGAGCAGATTGCGGTCCATACTGTAGGGCTTTTTGGCGGAAACGTTGATGGGAATGTTCTGCTCTTTGGCATATTCGATCATATCCAGACGGCCGGTGAAGTGCCAGTTGGGATCGCGCCAGGCGGCGATGATCTTGATGGAAGGATCGATGGCATTGGCATTCAGCTCAAAACGCACCTGGTCATTGCCTTTACCGGTGGCACCGTGGCAGATGGCATCGGCACCTTCGGCCTTGGCGACTTCGACGAGGCGTTTGGCGATGAGAGGACGGGCAATGGAAGTACCCAGCAGGTAGTTGTTTTCATAGATCGCTTCACCCTGAAGCATCGGGAAAATGTAGTCACGGGCGAACTCTTCATTGAGATCGTCAATGATGCACTTGCTGGCACCGGTGGCGATGGCCTTGGCTTCAAGACCGTCAAGTTCTTCCTGTTGGCCCACGTCGGCGCAATAGCAGATGACTTCCGCATTGTAGGTCTCTTTGACCCACTTCACGATCACCGAGGTGTCCAAACCGCCGGAATACGCAACGACAACTTTCATTTTCAACTCCTTATAGTTTTTTGCAAGACTGCCGGACGCTGTCTGACTTTCGGACTTTGTCCGTACGGCCTTAATTATATGTCAATTGGATAATATAATATCTGAACGCTTTTTTTTCAAGGGCTGGACTTGCAAAATACTCATTCCGGTGGTAAATTATTCTTTGAAACGTGAATATGAATTCCGGGCCTTGCCGGTTCCGGCTGTTTAAGGGATATGTGATGACTGAATTTTTTACCCAATTGATAGAAGCTTTGGAAAGTGAATCACTCAGACGTCCGGGGATGAAAATTGCTCCGGAAACTCTTGCTGAGCTTAATTCTTCCCCTGTAAAAGAAGATGTCAGACAACCTTTGCCTCAAGCTGAAAGAACTGATAGAATTCCCCCTGCTCCTGTACCTGTTCCCGCTGCCCCTGTGGCACCTGCGGAAATCCCGCCCCGTGCTGCTGTTATTCCTGAGGTACAGGAACTTCCGCCTCAGAAAAATCTTGTCCCCGGAACTTTGGAACATCTGGCCGAGACCGTCCGCCATTGCAGACGCTGCCCTTTGTGGGAAACCCGGCTCAATGCCGTTCCCGGTGAAGGAAATCCTCACGCCAGACTTATGTTTATCGGTGAAGGCCCCGGGGCCGATGAAGACCGCCAGGGGCGTCCTTTTGTGGGAGCCGCAGGGCAACTGCTGGATAAAATGATCCAGGCGATGCAGTTCCGCAGAGAAGATGTGTATATCGCCAATATCGTCAAATGCCGTCCTCCCCGCAACCGGACTCCTATGCCGGAAGAAGCCAACGCCTGCATCGGCTATCTGGAACATCAGATCCGTATGATCCGGCCTGAAGTAATTGTGCTTCTCGGAGCGACGGCGGCTCATTTTCTGCTTCAGAGAGAGGAAGGCATTATGCGTTTGCGGGGACGGTGGCTCGAATATGACGGGATCCCTGTTATGCCCACATTCCACCCCTCCTTTCTGCTGCGGCAGGAATCTGCCAAGCGTGAAGCCTGGGAAGATCTCAAGCAGGTTATGCGCCGTTTCGGCATAGAACCGCCGGCACCGCGGAGAAAAGCACAATGAAAATCGCTCTTGCCATATTCAAATATTTTCCCCACGGCGGCTTGCAGCGGGATTTTATGCGGATCGCTCTGGAACTGCTGAAAAGAGGGCACGATGTGACTGCTTTTACCCGCAGTTTCGACGGTGAAGTCCCTGCCGGATTGAAAGTTGAGATCCTTAAACTTGGCTCTTTTACCAATCACGGAAAGGCGGCTGAGTTTGAAAAGATTTTCAGAGAACGAACTCAGGGCTTTGATGTGAAACTGGGATTCAACCGGATCAGCGGCATCGACTTTTATTTTGCTGCTGACAACTGCATTATGAGCGAGGCTCTCGCTGTTTATCCTGAGTGGTTCCTTAAAGTTTCACCCCGGCACCGGGCCATTATCGGTCAGGAACGCACTTTGATGCAGCAAGGAGGAAAAACAAAGATCCTCTACATCACCGGCAAACAGAAAACAGATTATCAGAAGTTTTACAAAACCGAAGAAGAACGCTTTTTTTACCTGCCGCCCGGTTTGAATGAGGCCTGTTTCAGAGGGGATGATGCTGAAGAACGGCGGCAGAAAAAAAGAGCTCAATACAACATTGCTGACGACGAAATACTGCTTTTGCTTGTGGGCTCTTTTTTTGAAGGAAAAGGAGCCGACCGCCTTTTGAAGGCCGTCGCAGCTTTAAGTGCTCCTGTGCGGCAGAAATGCCGTGTCGCCATTGTGGGGAATATGCTCCGGAAACCCTGTTTGAAATTGTGCCGTCAGCTGGGGATCGCTGAATCGGTGCTGATTATGCCCGGGCCTGCTTCAGATGTACCCGATTGGCTGCTGGGAGCTGATTTAATGGTTCACTCCGCCCGCAAAGAAGCCACAGGGACGGTCATTGTTGAAGCTCTGGCGGCGGGCCTGCCTGTTATTGCTTCAAGTGAATGCGGCTTTGCCAACTTTGCTGCCGAATCAGGGGGGCGTGCTCTCAAACTTCCTTTTGACCAGCAGGAGTTGGATTCCACCCTTGAAGAGTTCCTGCAGGCAGGAAAACTTGCACAATTGAAACGTGAAGCCATTGCCTATGGTGCTCAGGCGGATTTCCGCCGCCGGGCCTCTGCGGCTGTTGATCTGCTGGAGCAGTGGTACAATGGTTGAATTCATCTTACGCAGGATCGGATATTCTCTGCTGATCGTGGCGGGGGTGCTGATACTGACCTTTCTGCTTTTCAACGTGGGAGCAGGTGATCCGGCGGGGGCTGTGCTGGGAAAAAATGCCACGCCGTTTGAAATTGAATCCCTGCGCCGTCGTTTGGGGAGCGATCTGCCTTTGTTTTACGGACATTACTGCTTGAGTGAGGCTTTCCGGGAAATACCTGCCGGGAGCGGGAATTATAAGCGGCAGTTTCCGGCGGCAGAGATCTATTTCAAAACCTCTGAGGGAATGGTCAAAGTAACAAAAGACTCTTTTCAAGCTCCCTCCGGGGGGGTGTGTTACCGTTATCAATCCAATGGATTCAATTCACAGCTTTTGCGTACATTGCAGGAATTGGTCTCATTCCAAAAAGAAGCTCCCTTTGTGACTTTTTTCAACTTCGGTGAAAGTCTGGTCAGCAGAGAACCTGTAAAAGAGATGCTCTGGCGGGGAATGAAAATATCTTTGCTTCTGATGCTGCCGGTCTTTTTCGGTGAAATGCTTTTCGGAATCGCCTTTGCTCTGATTGCAACGGCTTTCCGCAACCGCTGGCCGGACAGAATGCTGCTGGTGCTGTCTGTGGCCGGAATGAGTGTCAGTTATGTGGTCGTTATTATTGGAGCTCAATGGTTCCTCGGGTACAGATTGGGCCTTTTCCCTTTGTGGGGATTTGAAAGCCCTGCCAATCTGCTTTTGCCGGTAACAGTGGGGATCATCAGCGGTATTGGAGCCAATGTCCGCTTTTACAGAACTGTTTTCGTTGATGAATTGGGTAAAGAATATTTACGGACAGCTGTTGCCAAAGGTGTTTCCCCGATACGGGTCTACGGTGTGCATCTGCTGCGGAACGCGGCCTTGCAGATCATTACCCGCAGCGGTTCAACTTTGCCCTTTATTTTTACGGGCAGTCTGCTTCTGGAATCTTTTTTCGGTATCCCCGGACTGGGGTTTGCCGGAATCGAAGCACTTTACAATTCCGATATCGCTTTGCTCAAAGCTCTGGTGGTGCTGAGTGCATTGCTTTTTGTTTTTATCAATCTGCTGTGTGATCTGGTTTACGCCTGGGCCGACCCCAGAGTGCGGGTGGCGGCTCAGTGAGCAGAAGTTCAGCAGTATATATTGTCTGAAGGGTAAATAGGATGAAAATAGAACTTCATATCCATACGATCGGATTTTCCTATTGCGGGAAACTCTCAGTTGCGGAAATTGTTGAACTTTACAGCAAGGCCGGTTATGATGCCATTGTGCTTACCAATCATTTCAACACGGTCTCCCGGCAGTGGTTTGAAAAGAATGGGGGCGTTGATTATCTGAAATCTTATTTTGATACTATCCGTCAGGGCGTCGAGTTGGGAAAGAAATGCAACTTGCTCGTTATGGGTGGTTTTGAACTCCGTTTCGACGAAAATGAGAATGATTATCTCGTTTACGGAATGACAGAGGAGATGTGTCAGGATTATGAAAAGATTTTTGCAATGACGCCCCGGGAATTCAAAACTTTTGCTGATGAAAGGGGGGTATTGTTCTATCAGGCTCATCCTTTCCGCAACGGTATGACAGTTACGCCTCCGGAATGCCTTTTCGGAATTGAAGTTTTAAATACCCATCCGCGTCACGACAGCCGCAACGACATCGCTCTTGCCTGGGCGGAAAAATATGATTTGCATAAGATCGCAGGTTCAGATTGCCACCAGACGGTGGATGTGGGAAGCAGTGCCATTCTGACGGATTATCCCGTTAAAAATATGAACGATCTTGTTTATGTGTTGAAAAATGATCTTTATACTTTCGGTGTAAATCCCCAATAATTTCCGGAGAAGGATCGTATAAACCAAAAGGATTTGAAAAAATGAAGTATTGTCAATGTTTATTGTGTATCTTGCTGTTTTGCAGTTTGTCTTTGAGCGGCAGCGGACTTGTGAAGTTCGCTGAGGGAAAAGGCGGTGCACTGCTGCTGACGGGAGACTGTTTGTATGCTGTTCTTGACGGCACTCTCTGCACATACGACATATCAGTGCCTCAGAGTCCCCGTCTGGTACACAAAACACCAGCTGCCGGAAACCGGCAGATGGTATCGGGGGAAAAGTATCTTTATTTGAGCTGTCGTTCCCGGGGCGTGGAGATCTTTTCTCTCGAAAAACCTCAAGCCCCCCGGAAAGTCAGCCATTTTTACCCTTCCGAACTGGCAACCGGTTTGGCACTTTCAGGAAATATACTGGCTGTAACACTGCGTATCTACGGTGTTGAGTTTTTTGATGTCAGCGATCCGCTGAAAGTCCGTCCGTTGGGATTGCTCCGCACGGCTGAAGCTCAATCGGCAGCCTTCTTCGGCAACGGCCGGATCGCCATCGGCGACTGGGCGGCACGGCGGGTATTTATCGGCGATGCAAGTGACCCTGCGGCACCTGTTCCTCTGGCTTTGGCAAAACTTGATGGTTTCGGAGACGGTGTTACTGTCAGGAAAAAATACCTTTATGCGGCAACGGGGATGCATTCGGCAGTCAGAGGCCCTGCGGGAGTGGGAAAAGGAAACGGTTTGGAAATATTTGATATTTCCGACCCCAAAAATCCCCGGCGTACCGGAGTTGTCAAATTCAAGATCAACCCTTTGGGAGTTCCTGATTGGTGGTCAGTGCGGGTCAGCGGCAATACCGCCTTTGCTGCCAACTCCGCCAATGGTGTTTATGTGGTGGATGTGACAGATAAAAGCCGTCCGGAAATTCTCCGGTCAGTCAAGCTGCCCGGAGACAGTGCTTCACAAATCGCCATTGGCAAGGGAACTGTTTATGTTTCAGGACATAGCAGCGGGCTCTATCTTTTCAGAGACCCGAGAGCGGGAGAAAATGAATTTGCTCCGTCAAAAATCACCGTTCCCGGTACAGCTCCCGTGCGGCCTGCTGTAAAAGGATTGCGTCATCTTGCTCTGCCTGGATTTGTCTGGAGTCTTGCCCGGTGGGGGAACCGCCTTTATGCCGCCTGCGGTCAGGAAGGATTGAAGGAATTTTCTATTGCTCCTGACGGCTCTCTGCGGCCTGAAAGAACTTTTGCAGGTATTGCAATGGATTGTGCCGTTTCTGAAAAATTGCTGGTCATTGCTGCGGATCAATACTTGAAAATCATAGAACAAGCCACTGGTAAGATATTGAGTATGACCAAAGCACCGGGGAAAGTTCCTTTTTTGCAGCTGCGGCTTTTCGGGGATCGCCTCTATACCGGGGGCCGGACGGGAAAACTTAACGCTTGGGATATCAGTGATCCTGCTGTTCCCAAACGGCAGGCCGAGTTTTCCGGCGGTGGTATCCTTTACGGAGATATGCTCCCGGAGCGGAGTGTTAAAGGCATTTTCCCTGTCAACTGGCACAGCCGCTTTGTCCGCTGGATCAATAAGGAGGGCAAAGAGTGCGGTTCCATACCGGCATTGCACCGTCACAGCTATCAGCAAAATGGTATCACTGAAGTCAACGGTAAATTTCTGCTGATAGGAAAAAAAGAAGCCTATTTGCTCTCTCCGGAAGCCCCCGGCAAGTTCGTGAGAATTCCTATGAAACCCTGCCGCATCGGGATCCCCACATCAGACGGGGATCTGATTGCAGTCAGTGACCGCCGCAACGGCCGGATCAGCTTTTACCGTTTTGACGGGAAAGAGATGAAAGAGTGCCGGGAAAGGCGTATCCAGCTCCCCTTTACCCTGACTGGAAGAGTGATCTTTTACAAAGGAAAGGTGTATATCCCGGCCGGACTTTGCGGCATTTACTACGAATAAAACAAAACTCTGTTTCCAACAGGGGCTCTGCAGTCATCTTTTATCAAAGAGCGTAAAACAAAGAAAAAGCTCTGCCGTATTGAGAGGCAGAGCTTTTTT
This sequence comes from Victivallaceae bacterium, assembly GCA_045605205.1. Taxonomy (GTDB): domain Bacteria; phylum Verrucomicrobiota; class Lentisphaeria; order Victivallales; family Victivallaceae; genus UBA1784. Next base: position 581 of record JAZUPO010000018.1, on the reverse strand, counting down.
GCTGGATGTTTTCTTATACCAGACGGTTCAGATCGCCGCCTGAAACAAAGGAACGCAAATTTTCTCTGGCTGTGTTAAAAAGTCTCATTCTTGCTTCAACCGTTGCCCAGGCCGTATGGGGGGTGATCCGGCAGCGGGGGTGACGGAGCAAAGGATGATCCGCCGGAGGCGGTTCGACGCTTAAAACATCGAGGCCTGCTCCGCTGATTTTTCCGGAATCCAACGCTTCCCGCAGGGCTCTTTCGTCGATCAGGCCGCCCCGGGAAGTGTTGATGACAATGGCTCCCTCTTTCATCAGAGAAATGGCTTTTGCATTGAGTATTTGGGCATTCTCTTTGAAAAGAGGACAGTGGAATGACAGCACATCGCACAAAGGTAAAAGCTCTTCAAAACTTTTGCACACTTTGACTTGAGGCAGATCGACTTTTGCCGGGGTTCTGGTAAAGACAGCAACATTCATCCCGAAAGCCAGAGCAATTTCCGCTGTTTTGCGGGCGATAGCTCCGAAGCCGACCAGACCTATGGTCTTGCCGGTGAGTTCCAGCTGCGGCGTGAGCACCTGACAGAACTCCTGTGAAGTG
>JAZUPO010000017.1:0-3036 GCA_045605205.1 Victivallaceae bacterium | reverse complement strand
CTCCCTGATGACGGATCATAGCGGTGGGAGAGATGCGGGAGTTGTGCCAGAGGATAAATTGAATTTTTGAATCGTCAGGTGTGCGCCGGGAGAGCGTCAGTGAACGTACTTCTGTACACTTTCCTTTCCGGGAGAGCTGTGCTTCAAGGCGGCAGAAAGAGTTGACACCGGCAAAAGCGGGCTTAATGGAAAAGGTTACTTTTCCGGAAACACTCTTTTTGATCTCCTGACCGATGATACGCTTTTCCGCATCCAGAAGTGAAAGGATCACATCCCCTTTGCCTTCAAGTTCAAGAGAGCCTTTGACCGCCTCGTTGGTTTCGTGGGCGTATTTTTCTGTTGCAAAAGAACGCAGCACAGGGAGATTTTTTATTTCATACTGTGCAATGAAAATGTCTGCGGTGTGGCCGTTCACATCGAGGATCAGGGGCAAATCATATTTTCCGTTGAGAGTTTCTGCTTTGAAGGGGAAAATGATCTTGTTGGCCCCTTTGACAAGAGTGTACTTCCGGCCATTGACAGCTGCGGGGGCGGCAACGGTTGAAACAATGGTCAGTTCAGCTTTGTTTCCCTTGATTTTGACGGCGTTGAGAGAGGCCGGAGCTTTGAAGCCCAAAGCGTAACGCAGCAGACGGCAGTAGGCGGCATAAATGTATTCGTGGGAAACGGCATTTTTTTCCGGGGCGGGCAGCAGCAGATTGTGCTGTGACCACATACGGTTGTTCAAATGAAGTCTGAAGGGAACGAAAAATACTTTTCCTTTGCCCACTTTGAATTCACGGATATCGGCTTTGAAGGGGATCCCTCTGAAAATTTCAGCAGGAACGCTTTTGCCTCCCCGGGCAGGGAAAAGGTCGGTAAAACGGTTGCGGTCGGAAACGTAAATGACCACAGTTCCTTTTTTAACTTTGTCGATCAGCTGTTCTTTCAGGGCTTTGGGCATAGTGGTGTTGGTGAAGCCGGGAATGAAAATCACGTCGACTTTGCCTTTGAGCATTTTTTCTGTCATAGCAATGGGGGAGGGAATGGCATACCCGGCATAAACCGTATCGCCGCTGCCGCCCATACGCCACCCTTCAATGATTTCTGAATTACTTTTGAAGCGGCGCAAAAAGTCAAAGGCTTCAGCAGAAATATTGTGCCCGGCAAAGAAAATCATTCCGGGGGATTCTTTCTGATTGGCAAACCAGGGCACTGCGGGGAGTGTTGCAAATTCCATATGGGCTTTGCCAGCCGTCAGTACCGGCAGAAAACGGGTATTCTTTTTGGCAGTGGGGAGAGGACGGTTTTTTCCGGCATCTTCAGGGGTGGTCAGAGCAATTGAAGTTTCAAAACGGACAATGTAGTCCTGCAGGGGATCTTCCAGTTCAGGGTGGTTGACAGCATCAGCTTTGCCGACGGCAAGGGGTTTGATGTGGAGAGGAAAAGTCATCCATTCCATTGTGGGGGCATCAGCCCCTTTGCTCTGGGCAATGTGACAGTAAAAGGTTCCCAGAAATTCAAAAGGGGCCGCCAGAAGTGCGCCTGTTTTGTCATCTGTGACACTGCCCCACTCCTGTTTCGGATCAACGAGCCAGTGATTTCCGGGGAGGGGATTGGCGGGAGTGTGGGAGAGGATCACCTTTTTCTCAGGGCCTTTGCGCCCGTTGTCGCTGTAATATCCACGGGGAAGAGTGATGGTCCATTTTTTGCCGGGAGGTGTAATGACGGAGTTAGACCAGAAACGGCCGGTAAAGGCTTCGCTGCCGGGATTGCTTAAGGCATAACGCACACGCAGGACGGCTTCTTTTTCGTTGAGGATATAGGTTTTTTCAATATCCAGAGGTTTGGATTCACAGAGAAGTTTCAGTTCGGCACGGTTTTTGTCTGATTTGACACTGACGACTTTGTAGGGGGTTGTTTCGTAGTGACGGTACTGTCTGCCCCGGGTGGGCCACAATCTTTCGGCAAAAAGGCCGCTTCCGGCGGGAGCTTCAAGGGCTGAGTAGGCTTTGGCAAGTTCCGCTTTGTTCTTCTTGTCGTAAAGGCGGATCACTTTTCCTCCCTGTGCCGGGTCGATTTCAGCGGTAAGAAAAGAGTTGCTCAGAATATAGATGCCGTTTTTGTTCACGGCTTCTGCCCCCTGAAGAAGGGAAAAGAGCAATATTGCTGCTGCGGACAAAATTTTTTTCATATGAAACTCCTTGAATATTTTATGTAGAGAGAAATCAGAATTCCCGCCATTTGTGAGTGGTACTGTTCAGCCAGTCGTGGCGGCGGTAGTAGTAAGAGCCCAGAATGTTGCTCCCGCTTCCGTTGGTGGTTATTCCGGAAACTTCGTAGAACCACTCATTGGGAATCTGCTTGTAGCTGCCCCAGGAGGCGTGAAGATCGAGATAGACTGAATTGACTCCCCGCATATGGCGGAATCTGCGGGAAGGCGCATTCCAGCGGGTGGCTCCGTCATAGTAGGCATAGTAGCAGTTTTTACCTCCCGGATTTTTGTCTGAAAAATACATAGTCCTGGAAGGTTTGTCCATATGTTCATTGCTGCGCCAGGTGTAGGTAAGAAGGGAGGCGTTGGAAGTCGCCCAATATCGGGCAAGACAGTAGTTGATGCCGTAATGACTGCCGGCAAAATTGTTCTGGGAGCTTGAGGTGTTTTTAATATGGATCTTATTGGCAGGGCAGATATCCACCTTGGAAGTGGGGTTGCGGCTGGGCTCGTTGTCCCGGGTATTTTCGGGAAGATACTTCAAAATGCCCAGTCCTTCCCGCCATTGTTTGACTCCGGCATTGGTATTGACCGAATACGTGACCCGGAGCACTTTGTTGTCTTCGCTGTACAGAGCGGAGGCCTGGGCAATGGAACGGAGGTTGCTCAGGCAGTTGGGGATATAGGAGCGTTCTCTTGCCTGCTGTAAGGCGGGCAGCAGCATAGAGGCAAGAATGGCAATGATCGCAATAACGACAAGAAGTTCTATCAAGGTGAAAGGAGCCGGGGAAGGAAGGGAACCCTTTTTGAAAAAAGGTTCTCCCTTCCTTCCCCGGGCCCCA
>JAZUPO010000016.1:0-22519 GCA_045605205.1 Victivallaceae bacterium | reverse complement strand
CAGAGTGAATAACTGCAAAGAACTCCGTTTTCAAACATGATGGAGGCGGAGTAGTTGTCTTCGATGTCGATTTCGGGAGAGTAGATGCACATGTCCGGGGTGTAAAGTTCGGACTGGAACATCTTTTTATCATAGGACTTGAAGTCCGGACACTCGTTGGCATGAGCGCAAGTGCGGCAGTTGGTTCCTTCAAATTTGTGAGGAGCATCTTTTCCGTAAGCAGTGAGAGTACCCATCGCCATGACCTCTTTCGCCCGGGAATCGAGCAGGAAGTTCATCTTGTCAAAGTGGTGGCAGCTCTTGTGAAGCTGCAGACCGTTGGAGTTGGCACGGCGGCCGTTCCAGCGGCGGAAATAACTGGTGCCGTGTTTGCGGTCAAGCATTTCAGTGTATTCCATACGGAGCACTTTGCCGATGACACCGTTGTCGATCATTTCTTTGACTTTGAGAGTCAGGGGGCTGTAACGGGCATTGTGGCTGGTGACAGCAAAGACTTCGGGATTCCGGGCTTTTGCATCGCGGATCTGCTTGCACTGTTCGGCGTTGATGCAGAGGGGTTTTTCGGAAACCACGGCGATCTTGCGGTCCATTGCTGCAATAACATACTGGGCGTGGGTGGCGTCAACAGTGGTGACGATGACCATATCGGGTTTGATGGTGTTGCACATTTCATCAAAGTCGGTAAAGCAGGGCACATCCAGCTTGTACTTTTCTTTGAAACCTTCCATCTTGCCGGGATCGATATCAAACATTGCCACGATTTCGTGGACACCTTTGTACTCCTCGCGTCTGAGGACGCTCACAAATGCGGTGACCCGGCTGCTGGCTCCGACCAGAGCAATTCTTGCCATAATAACTTTCCTTTAATTTTCCGGAGCGCTTGAAAACTGTTTCAGGCAGCTTCAAATGAACGCTCCTTAATTTCTTTGTTAAGTAGCCTTACAAAAAATAATATAACCCTTCCCAATGAATAATTCAAGGGCAGAAAATGCAATATTTTCAGGAAAATACGATAATTTTCAAGAGAGGTGTAAAAACGCCTTGTCTGCCGTAAATTCCGTGCCGGACCGAAAAATAAAATAAGAACAGAAATGACTGTTTTTATTCATATTGCGACATTTTTTTGGCAAAAACAATTTTTTTATGAAGATATACTTTCAATTTCTACTTACAGGCGGTATATTATTTATAATGTAAGGATCTGTTCCCTTCAAAGCCGGGAACAGGTCATAATTTTAAAGACAAAGGCCAAATGATAGAATCAAGGAGTTTTTAATATGCGCGACGGAAAACTGGTGGTAGCTCAAATCGGGTGCGGAAAGTTTGCCGAACACGAGGATCTGCCTAATATCACTGCTCTTGACAATTTGCTTCTCAAATGGGTTTGCGACCTTGATCTTGACCGGGCAACGGAGATCAAAGAAAAATACAATGCTGAAAAAGTGACTGCCGATTTCAAAGAAATCTGTGCCGATCCTGAGGTGGATCTTATTAAGATCGCCACCTCCCACGAGATCCATCTGCCCATTGTTGAATGTGCCGCCGCCGCAGGGAAACATATTTTCTGTGAAAAGCCTATGGCGATGCGTGATGAAGAAGCCTGGCGTATTATGAAAGCTGTCCGCAGACACGGAGTCAAACTTTGTGTGGACTTGAACCGCCGTATGTCTCCTGCACTTCAGGCTTTGAAAAAGAGTGTCAATGAACACCTTGCCAATCCTGTTCATTCCCCCTGGCGTTATATTGAAACAGTCCGTGAGCCCCTGCCTGAGGAAGAACAGAAACATATGCTCATCCGGATCCAGGATGAAAGCAGTTCCTATGGATTGCAGCACGTTGATCCTCTGATCGGCGGCGGCGAGATCATCGGTGAATCTGTGCACTGGCTGGATGTGGCCTGCTGGTTCTTTGCTCCGGCGATCCCGGTTGAGATCACCGCCTGGGGATCGAGCAGACTTTCACACGGTATCAATCTGAAGTTCAGCAACGGAGACGATATGACCTTGACCTTCAGCTGTTCCGGAACCTTTGATTATCCCAAAGAACTTTTTGAAGTAACTGCCGGAAATGCTTTTTTCCGCAGCGAGTTTTTTGTTGAAAACAACACTTACGGTGTGCCCGGAACTCAAAAAGAGTGTTTCCCGATGAAACACTATTCAGGCAGCATCAAAGAAGAAGGTTTCGCCGCCTATATGGCCAAATACCGTGAACGGTACGAGAACTTCAGCGGCAATGCCAAGAGCATTGAAGTCAATAAGCCCTTTGAAGTTGATAAAGGGCACTTGAATATGTGGAAAGCCTTTGTGGATGCCATTCTCAACGATAAACCCTCGCCCTGTGATGAGCTTGCAGGGTTCCAGTCCACTTATCTTGCTCAGTTGGCGATCCGTTCCATAGAGAGCCGTCAGACCTTGCCGGTTCCGGTCGAACGGTATATCCCTGCTATTTTTATCCGTTGAAAATCTGCTTATAAAAGCCAGGGAAAAGTACGATGAAAAAAATGTTTGTGCATTTGATGACAGCGGCCTTGTGCAGTATGATATTTTGTGCCTGTACTGCGACCGGCAGCGGAAAATGTGGGCAGGCCCCTCAAAAAAAGAAGGTGCGTGTGGGATTGTATGTTGACCACGGTGCCAGCGGCAGCGGCGTGTTTTACTTGGCAAGTCTCATTGAACACTCTCCCCAGACTGAACTTGTGACACTTCTTGCAAGTGATATCCGGGCCGGAAAACTCAAAGAGATCGACATCCTTGTTATGCCCGGCGGCGGTTCCACCAAACAGTGTGAGACTATCGGCTTGGAGCATCACGACAAGATCCGTGACTTTTTGAGGAACGGGGGCTGCTATGTGGGGACCTGTGCCGGTATGTTTAACGTGCTTCAGATTCACAAACGTTTGCAGCTGCTTCCCTTCAGCCGTTATGGCGGTGCAGGCGGTTCCACTTCTTATGCCACCATTGATATCACACCGGAAGGGGCAAAGATCCTGGGGATCAAACCCGGTCTCCGTCAGTCCCGTTATTCCGGCGGCCCTGTGGCTTATGCTGTCAAAGATGCCAAATGTGAGGGCAAGGGCATTGCCCTTGCCACGTACAAGAGTGCTGTCTGCAAGAACCCGAAGCAAGTGGGCAAATTCATCGGCAGTGTGGCGTGGGTCTACGGCACTTTCGGCAAAGGAAAAATCATTGCCACAAGTTTCCACCCCGAATATTCTGTCGAATGTCACGATATGATGCTGGGATGTTTCTATGCGGTGAAGGGCGTCAAGATGACTCCTGTGTTCCCCAAAAAGAACCGCCGCCCCTGGCGTGTGGGCGTGTTGAGTACAGGCATTACGGGACACGGACCTGTCAGAACGATGCTCGATCTGGAAAAACATCCTGATATCGACGTGGATTACGTTATGATGGCTGAACTCAATCAGGGGATTATGAGACACCTTGATTATCTGGTGATGCCTCACGGAAACAAAAAGGTTATTCACCAATATATGGGACAACCCTTTGTTCAGGAGCAGTTCAAGATGTTTATGGACCGGGGCGGCGTGATCCTTGCTTCCGGCAATGCCGCAGGGATCGTTCCCAGCCACAAAAACGTCAAAAAACTTCCTGAAAAGGTGGATTTCAAAAAATACATCCTCAAGTAAAGAACTGCAAACTGCTCATTTTTGTTTGGAAAAGAGAGTTTTATTATTCTTAAGGAAATATTATGAAAAAGTTATTGCTTCTTATCATTTCTGCCTTATTTGTCTGCGCTCTTGCTGCCGGAAAAGCTCCGGAAAAATTGAAGGTCGGTCTTTATGTTGATTTCGGATCCAAAGGCAACGGCGTTTTGCATCTGGCAAGTCTGATCGCCCATTCCCCCCAGACGGAACTTGTGACCGTGATGGCAGAAGATATCCGGGCCGGAAAACTCAAAGAGATAGATGTTCTTGTGATGCCGGGGGGGAATTCCTGGCGGCAGGTGAAAACGATCGGAATTGAACACGAGGAAAAAGTCCACACCTTCCTGAAAAATGGCGGTGCCTATGTGGGAACCTGTGCCGGAATGTACAATGTCGTCCAGGGCAAGCCGGGGATCCGGCTGAATTTGCTTCCTTATGACCGTTATCAGAACGCCGGCGGCCCCACCTCTTTTGTCAATGTGGAAATTTCAAAAGAGGGGGCTCGGATTATGGGTGTCAAACCCGGGATCCACGTGGTGCGTTACTCCGGCGGCCCCCTTGTTTTCCCCCTTAAATCCGCTGCAAAGGGTGGCGAAGGGAAAACGCTGGGAGTCTTCAAAACAGCTGTTGCTAAAAAAGCAAAGTTTGAGAAGGTGTTTTTTGATTCTCCTGCTGTGATCTACGGAACCTATGGAAAAGGAAAAATCATTGCCACAAGTTTTCATCCGGAATATTGGGACAGTAATCATCCGTTGATGCTTGGATGTTTTTATGCCGTGACCGGTGTCCGTATGACCCCTGTGTTCCCAAGGAAAAATCCCCGTCCCTGGCGGGTCGGTTTTGTGAGCAGCGGTCTGCAGGGGCACGAACCTGTCAGAGCGATGCTTGATTTGGAACGGCATCCTGATATCGATCTTGATTATGTGATGCTGAGAGAAATCTATGACGGGATGCTCCGTCACCTTGATTATCTGGTGCTTCCCCACGGTTGTGCTCTTTTTTATAAGCAAACCTTGAAATATCCATTTGCCCGGCAGGAGCTTCTCAGGTTTATGGAGCGGGGGGGTGTCGTTTTGGCTGCGGGGAACGCCGCAGAGGTCGTCCCCGCACACAAGAACCTCAAAAAACTTCCTGAAAAGGTGGATTTCAAAAAGTATATCCTGCAGTAATGCTTCACTGTTTTTTTGATGCCGTTGTGCCCTTTTGAGGGGCAGACGGCATCAGAAAACAGTGCTTGACTTTTCAAAAAAGTGGTGGTATATTAGGGCTGTACCCTTGAGTGTGTTGCGCTTCACGATTGAAGGCCTGCAAGGGTATCTTTTATCTTAGGCTCCACTCATCGCTGCTGCAGTTGTTGCCGGCACAGATAAAAAGGGTGCCATTCTTTGTACATATAAAACTATAATTGTACTTCCGGGACGCCTTTTTGATATTGAAAAAATCAGGAATGTGTGCTATATTATCAGAAAGTATATGAAACAGCAGGAGTGTTCGTTATGGAAAAAAACAGTGCTGCCCGGTTTGATAAGCTGACTTTGCTTTCAGCTTCGGAACGCCGCTACCCCAAGACGCCCGATGAGGCACGCCTTGAGGTCTTTGATAATGTTTATGCCGACAGAGATTATGAAATAGAATTCGACTGTCCGGAATTCACCTCTCTTTGTCCTGTGACCAATCAGCCTGATTTCGGACATATCGTGCTGCGGTATATCCCGGACAAATTGTGCATCGAAAGCAAGTCTTTGAAACTCTTTCTCTTTTCTTTCCGCAATGACAATACCTTTCACGAGGAGGCTGTCAACCGGATTCTTGATGCTGTCGTTGAAGCGTGTTCCCCCCGTCACGCAGTGGTCGAGGGACATTTCCGTCCCCGGGGCGGTATTGCTATAAACGTCAAGGCTTCTTACGATAAGGAAGGATGATTCCGTATTATGGAAAAAATCAAATTCATTGAAAATGGTTCCGTAACTTCCGTGCCCGGCTTCAAGGCCGCCGGAGTGACTGCGGGATTCAAAAGATCCGGAGCTCCCGATTTTGCTCTGGTCTTTTCTGAAGAGCCTGCCAATTTTTCAGGCGTTTTCACCAGCTGTACTTTTGCCGCTGCCCCTGTGCTGCTCGGCAGAGAAAAAGTTTTGAAAGGCGGCGTCTTGCGTGCCTTTGCTATCAACAGCGGCAATGCCAATGCCTGTACCGGAGCTCAGGGGCTTGCCAATTCCAGAAAAAGCTGCGAGATCGCCGGGGCTGCACTGGGTATTCCGGCAGATCAGGTGGTGGTGGCTTCCACCGGACGTATCGGTGTTCAAATGGATATGAGCTTGATCGAAAAGGGCATCGAATTAGCTGTGCCCGCTCTTTCTGCTGACGGTGGAAATGATGCGGCCCGTGCCATTATGACTACTGACACTGTTCCCAAGGCTGTTGCAGTCAAAGTCAATATCAATGGCGTTGATGTGACTGTCGGTGCTATGACCAAAGGGGCCGGAATGATCGACCCCAAATTGATCGCTCCTCACGCAACGATGCTGTGCTGTATCGCCACGGATGCCGCGGCAGATAATGAAACTCTGAGCAAGATGCTGCTGCCCTGTGCGGAAGACTCCTTTAACCGCATAACTGTTGACGGTGATATGAGTACCAACGATACGGTCATCCTTATGGCCAACGGCCGTTCCGGAGTCAGGATTTCTGCCGGAACTCCCGAAGCTGAAATTTTCCGTTTTGCACTGCTGACTGTAATGCAGAAACTGGCCCGCGAAATGGTTATGGACGGCGAAGGTGCCACCAAGTTTGTGACCGTTAAAGTGGTCAATGCCCGCACGACTTGCGATGCCAAACTTGCCGCTGAAGCTGTTGCCAATTCTCTTTTGTGCAAAACTGCCTGGTTCGGCAATGATCCGAACTGGGGGCGTGTGGTGGCTGCGCTGGGTTACTCCGGAGCGGAATTCGATCCGGCGAACTGCAATATTTATTATGACGAAACTCCTGTTGTCCGGAACGGCGGCGATGCCGGGACTCCTGAAGAAGATTTGCTGGATGTGGTGAAAAAACGCGAGTTTACCATTACCTGTGACTTCGGTGAAGGGCAGGGGGAATACTGGGTCTGGTCAAGTGACCTTTCTCACGAATATGTTACTATCAACGCAGATTATCATACCTGAGGATCAATTATGGAAAAAAATCAAATCAAGGCTCTGGTCATTACCGGATTCGGACTCAACTGTGAAACTGAAACTGCTGCCGCCTGCAAACTGGTGGGGATGACTCCCGAAAAGGTGCATCTCAATGACCTGATTGCCGGAAAAAGAACTCTTGATGAGTTCCATTTTCTCTGCTTTATCGGCGGATTTTCTTTCGGTGACCACTTGGGCTCCGGTACTGTGTTTGCCAACCGCGTGAAATTCCAGTTGCAGGATCAGCTTCAGAAATTCGTTGATGACGGAAAACTTGTCATCGGGATCTGCAACGGATTTCAGACTTTGACCCGTCTGGGTATGGTGCCCGCTCTCCACGGCGATTATTTTACTCAGGAAGTCGCTCTGGCTCACAATGATTGTGGCGTGTTCCGGGATGACTGGTGCAGCCTCAAAGCTGAAAAGGCCTGTCCTTGCGTCTTTACCCGCAATATGGATCAGTTCAGACTTCCCCTGCGTCACGGAGAAGGCAAGTTTGTTGCCGCTCCTGAAGTGATCGCTGAGATCGAAGCCAATAATCAGGTGGCTTTGCGTTACTGCAATGCCGACGGATCCATTGCAACAGAATTCCCTGCCAATCCCAACGGCTCCACCAATTCAATTGCCGGTATCTGCGACAAAACAGGACGTATTTTCGGTTTGATGCCTCATCCCGAAGCCTTCCTTTCACCCTTTAACAGTCCCGACTGGACCCGTGACCGGGCCAACGGAAAAGTCGCTGAAGAAGGCGACGGCGTGATGATTTTCCGCAATGCTGCGGATTATATTGCCGAAAATTTCTGAGATGGAATCAAGTTTTTCCATTGAAAACAGTTGCCTCTGCCGGAAAATCTCCGGCAGAGCTTTCTTTTTTTTGTTAAAATGTACAGTGAAGCCGGATGGCTTGGGGAAAGCAAGATGTCCTGCTTGAAATTCAGCAAAAGGCAGATAGAGAGTTCAGAGAAAGGAGAGCATTGTGGCAGATAATTTCGATTTGAGCAGCAAACAAAAGCTGCTTTTGCATCAATTGCAAGTCGCTGATTATTGGAGCAGCCGGCGTAGCGGAGAAATAAATACCGTATCTGAAAATGCTCACTCTGCCGGATTGCCGGAAAAATGGGTGATGTCCAAAGGGGTCAAACTTTATTCCTGGCAGACCGAATGTCTGGAAAAATATAATGGTTCCGGTATCGCTGAAGTGGTAACAGGAGCCGGAAAAACCATTTTTGCCCTGGCTCTTGCTGAAAAACTCCAACGCCGCCAGAGAGATTTGAAGGTCTTGATCGTTGTTCCTACGATCGTTTTACTTGAACAGTGGGTGGATGTGATCATCCGGCACAGCAATCTGCCGCCTTCCGCGATTGGACGCCTTGGGGGCGGTTACAGCGACTTTCTTGATGATCATCCCATTGTTGTGGGGGTCTGTAACAGCGTTGCAAATTATGTTGACCGCTTTAAAGATCTTTACAAAGATAATCTTTTTTTTATCGCCGACGAATGTCACCGTTATCGCGGCGAAGTTATGCGTAAAATCTTTGAGATCAAACGGAAATATTCCCTCGGACTTTCTGCGACACCTGATGTCGATACAGGAGAAATTCCGGAAAAAACTGAAGCAAATGAATATGACCGGATCCTCAGTTCTGAATTGGGGAAAATCTTTTTTTCTTTGAATTACGATGATGCCGTCAGAGCCGGATTCCTGCCGGAATTTGAGATCTGTCACGTTGGACTGCCTCTCGTCGGAAATGAGGAAATTCTGTACCGGCGGCTTTCTGATGAGATCACCCGGCTGCGGGACAGGATTTTTATGCTCTTTCCGGATGCCCCTAAAGGCGGCGAACTGAGCGGCTGGGTCACGATGAAGCTCAATAAGGGAAAAATGGATGAGGACAGTGCTGCAGTTTGTAAACACTATGTCAGTAAAGTCGCTGAAAGAAAAACTTTGCTCTACCGTGCCGCCAACCGTGAAAAGGCCGTGGTGAGATTTTTGCAGGAACGTTTGAAGAAAAACCGGAAAAGTCGGGCGATATTATTTCACGAACGGATCGAAGAAGTGATGCACATTTATTCTCTGCTCTGTAATGCCGGAATTGCGGCAGTTCCGGAACATTCGGAATTGAAAGAGAGTTTGAGAGAAAACAGTATTGCTCTTTTCCGGCAGGGAATCGCCAAAGTCATCGTTTCCGGGAAGGCTCTGATCGAAGGATTCGATGCCCCCGCTGCGGACTGCGGGATCAATGTCGCCTCTTCCGGGTCAAAGATCCAGGCGATCCAGTCTATCGGCCGGATACTGCGTAAAAACGGAAGTGACGATACAGGCTTGATCGTAAGGTTTTACATCAAAAATACCACTGATGAAAATATTTACCGCAATGTGGATTTTGCTTCTCTTACGGGAGCCAGAAGGAACAGGTATTTTTTATGGGATCCTGCAGATGAAAATCAAAACATTTTTGATGCAGAACAACCTGCCCCCCCTGTTGTCCCGCTGCCTTCAGAACATACATTGGACTGGAATGATATCAAGCCGGGAAGTTTGCTGAAAATAGATGTTGACGGTAAGGATTTTCAAATAGATCAGCACAATAATCTTTTCTGTAAAAAAGGTGTAGAAAAAGAGTTTATTGCCAATCCTCAGAATATTCTTGAACTGCTTGCTCCTTTTAAGGCGTTGATGCAGCACAATTATGTGCGGCAAAGTTCAAGCGCAAGGATCTTTTTGCGGCAGAATAAAGATGATGAGTGGAGTTGGCTTTATTGCGGCCGGACGGAAAAAATCTTCCAAACCGTTCCGTCAGCTGAGAAGGAGCTTGTTGATGAATTCAAAATAAAGTCCTTCCGGGGGAAAAGAATCATTCAGCAGGCCCGGGCAAAGCAGGGGATCGCCCGCAATTTGCCTGAAGAACTTGCCGGAGAAGTTTTTGACAGTTTGGAAAAAAACAAACTTCAGTGCAGTCAAATATTTGTGAGAAATAAGAAATATGTTGAAGTCAGACAGGAAGGCAATGTGATCGCTCTTTGTGCCTTGAGCAGAGAATTGGAATTTTAAGTTTCTGTAAACAAATTGGAGGTCAGCTGTGGGATATAAAGGTTTGCCGCAAAGTGTTGAATGGTGGGGGCACTACGAACGTCCTTATGGGAAGACTTCTGTTTTTCACGTTGATTCACAGGAACAGATCAATGTCGTTCAGCAGGATGAGTATTCCAGGATCCTCTGCCGGGCCGAGATGAGTTCTGAAATGCAGGATCTTGCCTGGGCTGTCAATGGGTGCAAACTGAAGTTTGTCGGACGGGCAGGGGGCAGTTTTGTTATCAATGAATTCGGTTGGGTCATTGTTCCTCTTGTCGGACACTTCCCCCGGGTGATCGGCCGCTGGAGAGGTGATATGTATTTTCGGGATTTTGACAACAATCTCTTTTCTATGGCTTCACCGGTCATTGGCAGCTGGCCTTATCCTTATCTGGGAATAAAATTCCATTTGTCCGGAAATGACAGGATCTATTTGAAGTACAACAATCAGGCCGGTGAAGAAATCTCTATATATTCCCCTTATCAGGATTCTGACCTGATAAAAAGACTCCGCAGAATAAGACCGGGGCACAGCGGTATATCATTTTTGGTCAACTGCCACGGCGTTGTATTGGTCAAAAGCAATAATGGATATGGGCCTGTTTACAATGCCGGAAAAATTGATTTCTATTCCTGGTTCCCTGATGCAATGGACTTTGAAGACGGGTCGGATGAGGCTGGAGATATGTTGGAAGATCTTGAAGCAAAAATGAATTCACTAAATAGAGAAAGCCGCGAAAAATTCCATTATTTTGAATATTATTACATTAACCAGGGAAATTTTCTTGACAGATGGCAGACCTGGCAGCTGTCAATATTGTACAACAGTGTTGATTAAGGAGTTGTGAGAATGATGATCTATACCGGTAATTGTCCCCGGGCTGTCCGTCGGGATGCCCGTTACAGTGTTAAATTTGAAAAAGGCTCCTGGGTCGTCGGGATCGTCTATAACAGCAGTAACGGCGAATATTGGACTCCAACGACAAAAGAACATCCTGACTTGGTTCGTATGGTCAATGAGATCAAAGCAAATTGCAACGGAGTACAGGGCGGTGCTTTTTATATCAACGAATTCCGTCAGGTGATCGTGCCGGCAGGCAGTGAAGGGAAATATTATCTCGCCGGAAAATACCGGTCTGAATTGACATTCCAGATCGAGGATGAACAGGGGGGGAAAGTGTATATTTCCGGCCGGGCTGAGGATATGGACGGAAATCCACTCAAAGCAGGAGATGAGTGGACAAATTGTATGATGGGGATTCCTTATGTATTGGCAGCCGGTGGTAAGGATATACGTTTTGAGGTTCAGATCAGAGAAAATTGTTTTCGGCGGATCCCCCTTTCCAAAGTGGCGGACAGGCTCGCTGCCGCCCGGCTGGCCGGACGGCTGTGTGAGGTCATTGGCGATACTTCCGGGGGCAGATTTTATATCAACGATATGCGTGAAATGTTCAAGCCGGTGACAGGGGCCGACGGCAATGTTACCTATATTTATCTGGGACATTTGAAACAGAGCGATCCCTGGTTTCCGGAAAGAGTGTTTCTGGAAGGATAAGGCGGGGATCAGGAGTCCGGTGCCAAACAAAGAGATAAAAGGATGTTTTGAGGCCTTTTTAACGGGATCGACTGGAAAAAATTAATGTTGTGTGCTATATTATGTGGCGTACACTGTATGATTTAAAACAAATGGTTTAGGGGAGTGCGATGAACAGTAAATTTGAGATTATGCCGGGGGTGGATTCTTACGATACACCTGCGGATTTGCCCCAGTCCAAACTTTTTAAACTGATGTTCAACAGCCGTTGGTATTTCTACGCAGTCAATTTTGGTGTTTTCTGCCGTAGCGGCAGATTGGGACAGCGTGGTGAACTCGGCGGTCCGGAGCAAATCTGGATGTCCAGTATCAATTTGCGTTTGACTGAACGGTGCGGAAGTTGTGTCCACGTCAGAGGCCGCGAACACTTGAAAGCTCTTAACGGCAGGCCCGTTGTGCTTATGGGCAATCATATGAGTTTGCTTGAAACCGGCGTGTTTCACGCTGTGGCCAGAGAGTATGTGGACTTTGCTTTTGTTGTCAAGTCTTCTCTTATGCAAGTGCCCTATTTCAGGGATATCCTCAAGTCGATCGGCAATATTCCTGTTGAACGCAAGAATCCCCGCGAGGATTTGAAAGTTGTTCTTGCTGAGGGAAAAAGGCTTCTGAGCGAAGGCAAATCGATCATCGTTTTCCCTCAGTCTACCCGTAGTGCAAAGCTGGATCCTGAAAAGTTCAATTCTCTCGGTGTCAAGATCGCAAGATCCGCCGGAGTCCCCATTGTTCCTTTTGCTTTGAAAACCGACTTCCTGACCCAGGGAAAAGGAATATTCCGCGACTTGGGACCGGTTCACCCGGGACGGCATACCTGGTTTGAATTCGGACCTGCTATGGATGTTACCGGCAACGGACAGGAGCAGCTGCAGAAAACAATTGAATTTATTCAGTCCCGGCTTGAGGTGTGGTTCAAGATGGAAGGCAGGGAGCTGAATTAAATGAAACGGTCTTTATGGATATTTCTGCTGATATTAAGTGCAGCATTTACTCTTTGCAGTGCGGATTTTTCCAATCTTGCTGCCTTGAAGCATATCAAGGCTGACAAATGGAGCGTGGTCGGCGGCAACTATGTGCTGAGCGGCAACGTGTCTGTAAAATACAAAGACTTTGTCCTGAATTGCGATCAGGCGGTCGTTAATCCGAATCTCAGCGATGTGGAAGCAAGGGGAAATTGCCGTTTGATCCGCTGGAAAGTTACAACAATGACTATTCCGGTGGAAAGACTTGCCGCACTGGAAAAGAGAAGCGAAGTCCTTGTGACTGTTCTGGGAGTTACCGGAGATATATACGGTAAACGAAAACTTTTTGTTAAGGCAGAGTATATCTATGAGTCGGTCAATGCTCAAACCCTTATTGGGAATATGCAAAGCGGATATTTCCGTTTTGAGCAGCCCCGTGTGAAAACAAGTACTGTTGTCTGCCGTGCCGATTCCGGTGAACGCTTGCCGGATGGTGTGCTTGAATTGACCAATGGTGAGGTCAGCAGTTGTTCTTATTTGACTTCTGACAACGCCCATTATTCTGTTGGAGCTTCCAAGATCCGTGTTACCCCCCACAAAACCGGATTCTATGGGACCAAAAATATCGACCGTGACTTTGACGATCACACCATTACTATGTGGCACGGTATCGTCAAGGTGTACGGATTGCCCGTTTTTTACCTGCCTGTGGTGTGGAAACCCCGGGATGAAGACCCCGGAATTTTCGGGATCAGAGTCGGCAAAGACAGCGATTTGGGGTATTTTGTTTCAGCGTACAAGCGTTTTGTTTTTTCGGAATATCCGTTGGCGAAAGTGAAAGTTGTTCTTGACGGCTTTACCAAACGCGGTGTCGGCGGCGGAGCAAGCGGAACATTTGCAACTGAAAACAGCCGGACAGAATTCTTTGTCTACACGATTTACGATTTGGAGCCTTACGAAACCGATGATTATGACGATTACCGGATCGATGTGCCCCACGAACGGTTCAATTTCCGTATTACCAATGTGAGTCACATTACGCCCCGTCTTGATTTCCGCGGCGTTGTTGATTATTCAAGTGATCCCTATTTTCTCCGGGATTTTTACTACAATAAATTTTCCGGGAACCCGGAACCTGCGACCTACTTTGCTGTGGAAAATCAATTCGATCATCTTTCAGCAGCTTTGTATTTCCGGCCGCAGCTGATGCGAACATATACAACTGTTGAAAAAATGCCGGAGCTCAGTTTGATCGGGCAGCGGCAGCAGATCCTTAATACTCCCCTTTATTATCAGGGGGATCTGAAAGCCGGTTACTATGAAATGAAGTGGATCGAATTTGACGAGAAGATCAAGAACAATCCCGGGACTAAATTGCACGATTACGAGGCTTTCAGGCTTGATACGACTCATTTTCTCTATCTGCCCTTCAGAACTCCTTATTTTACGCTGACTCCCCGTGCCGGATTCAAGCTGACGGCATATTCACAAACTTCTGAAGCAAAGGTTTCAGAAGAAGATCTTGTCAGTATGTTCAAGGCTGCATCCTCCACCAATAAAACCGGCCGCAATTTTACAAATTATGATGATGACGGAGGTTCCAAAGTGCGTGCTGTCGGCGAATTGGGATTTGAACTGTCCACCAAAGTACACAACACCTGGGCAAATGTAAAAAGTGCCTTTTTGCGTCTGGATGGACTGCGGCACGTTATGAGACCTTATGTCAATTACACTTTTGTGAGCAAACCGACTCTCCGCAAGGAAAAAATTTATTATTTTGATGAAGTGGACCGGATCGAAAAACAGAGTTTTTTCCGTTTGGGTTTGGAAAACCGGCTTCAGACCCGTTCCGGTAATTCTTTGCGGAATTGGTTCAGAATGGAAAATTATATCGACCTTTACACCTCTTCAAATGACGGCTTGAGTCAGCTGGGGGATTTCTGTACCATACTTGCCTGGACTCCCATTAAGGGATTGTCGATTTCAACTCAGTTGATGATCGACACGGGGGGCAATAATGAAGAATTGCCCGCACGGTATCGTGATGCGGATGGTTATTCCGGTATTGATTTGAAGTGGATCAACAGCTGGGATGTGACTCTGAGATATTCACCTGTAGAGAATGTTGTTTTCTCTTTCAGCTATGACTATACGCGTCCGTATCTGGGACGGGCACCCTATTCTATGGGATCCACTTTGACTTTGATCGACAGTACCCGCTGGTTCAAGCGGGATTGGAACGAGTATGAGGAAAGCTGTACTTTAGGGGTGCAGATCCCTCTGACCTTTGATGACCGTACCTTTGCCGGATTCTATATGTCTTACGACTTCCGTTACGGTCAGGTGGATTACTATCGCCTGGTGCTGAGACGAGTGTTCCATTGCTTTGAGCTGACTGCAACGGCTGGGTTGGAATATAATTACGATGATGAAGATGACGGAGAATGGGAACCGGAATTTTCCGTGGCTTTCCGTTTTACCGGACTTGATACCCCCATTATGCAGCATTCCAATGGGGTGCTTGCTTCCGCATTTTCTTTGGGAAATGGCGGCGGATTGTAAGAAAAGGAGTTGTTGGCTATGTACATTGTAACCGGTGGTGCCGGCCTTATCGGCAGTGCAGTTGTTGCTGCTCTCAATGCCAGAGGAATCAGCGACATATTGGTGGTTGACCATCTCGGGTGTTCTGATAAATGGAAAAATCTTGCTCCCCTGGCATACGATGATTATCTGGAAAAAGAGGTTTTCAGAGATAAGCTCCGCAGCGGTGCTTTCGGTGGAAATATCGAAGGCGTTTTTCATCTGGGGGCCTGTTCTTCCACCACGGAAAGAGATGCAAGTTACCTGATCGACAACAATTTCCGTTATACAGCCGAATTGGCTGAATACTGCATTTCAAAAGGTGTTCGTATGGTCTATGCCTCAAGCTGTGCCACCTATGGCGACGGCAGCAAAGGCTATGTGGATGATGATGACCGGATCGAAGAGCTCCGGCCTATGAATATGTATGGTTACTCCAAACAGATGTTTGATCTTTATGCCAAACGGCGCAACTGGCTCAAACAGCTGGTGGGATGTAAGTTTTCCAATGTTTACGGTCCCAATGAAAGACATAAAGCTGAGATGCGCAGTGTGGTGCTGAGAGCATTTGAGCAGATCACCGAATGTGGCAAACTCAAACTTTTCAAGTCCTACAACAAGGAGTATGCCGACGGTGAATTTATGCGGGATTTTCTCTATGTCAAAGATGCCGTTGAAATGGTGCTTCACCTTTTCGGTACTTCCAAAGCCTGCGGGCTTTATAATATCGGCAGCGGTAAGGCTGAGACTTGGAACTCCCTCGGCAAGGCCGTTTTTGATGCTCTTGGCAAAGAGGTCAATATTGAGTATATTGATATGCCCGACCATTTGAGAGACCGTTATCAATATTATACAAAAGCGGAAATGGGTAAATTTTACAGCACCGGCTTTGACAAAGAGATTATGTCTCTGCAGGATGCGATCAGGGATTATGTTGTCAATTACCTTATTCCCGGTAAATATCTCGGTGACTGATGCACGACTCGGGAAGAATATTGCGCGGAGCAGCTGCCCTGATTGAAGCTGTGTCTTCAAAAAGGGCTGTCCTGGATGAAGAAATGGAAAAAATCGATCCGGCTTTCCGCAGGTCGATCGGTCATTTGGTGCTGACTTTTTTCCGCAGACGTAAGGCAGTGGATGCTCTTTTGCAGCAGCGTATTCAGCGCCCCCCGCTGCTTGCGGTCCAGGCTTTGCTTCAAAGTGTTGTGACACAGGTTTTCTTTCAGCGTGCCATTGCTGCTGAATCGGCTGTAAATATTGCCGTAACTGAAGCTAAAAAATACAAAGCTGACAAGTTTGTCAATGCTGTTCTCCGCCGTATTATTGCCGCCGGAGCAGAATTCGGGGATACCCCCGGGGATGTTTTGCCGGATCAGATATTGAAAAGATGGAAAAAACGTCCGGAATTGCCCCGTTTGGCTGCGGCGTTCCTTAAAGGAGCTGATTTTACTTTCCGGCTTGAAAAGAAATGGGAACTTCAGGAATTGCAGGCCGAAGCTCTGCCCAGTCCGGCGTTCCGTTTTTTCAAAGGTAATGCTGCCGAAGTGCTGAACAGTGTTCCTTTCAAAGAAAATCATATCTATATCCAGGATCCTGCTACTTCTCTGGTCTTTAAGGATCTTGACCTGTCGGGAGTCCGCAAGGCTCTTGATGTGTGTGCGGCTCCCGGGGGAAAGACCCTGATGCTGGCTGAATTACTCCCGGCAACGGCACGGATCGTGGCTGCTGACCGTTCACGGAACCGGCAGAAACTGACCCGGCAGAATCTTGAACGCCGCGGCATTAAAGCCGATGTCATTGTGGCTCTGCCCGAGGAACTCGCGGGAAGTTATGACCTGGTTTTAGCCGATGTTCCCTGTTCCAATACCGGCGTTTTCCGCCGCCGTCCTGATGCCTTGTGGAACTTTTCTGCTGCTAAGATGGAAGAGCTGGTTAAGATCCAGAAGACGATTATGGAGTCAGCTTGTGCACGGGTCGCTCCCGGCGGATTGCTTATTTACAGTACTTGTTCGATCGAGCCGGAAGAAAATGCACTTCAGGTAAGTGGTTTTCTTGAAAAACACCCCGGTTTTTCTCTTGTTTCACAGCAGCAGCTTATTCCGGATTTGGAAACAGATGGAGCTTTTGCCGCTGTTATGCGGAAGAAAAAATAATTTCCCTGTTGCTGAAAGTTGAGGTAAATGATGAAGCACCAGTTTGATGGAAAAGTCAATCTGCATACACACACCTACCGCTGCCGTCACGGTGCCGGGAATATTGCCGATTATATGGTGTGGGCAGAAAAGGAAAAGTTTGCTGTACTGGGATTCAGTGAACACGTTCCTTTGCCCGGCGGACTTTTGTGTAAAACCCGTATGAGAGGGGAGCTGCTGGGGGAATTGTGGACCGAATTGGATGAGGCTCAACAGAAATTTCCCCAAATAAGACTCCTCAGGGCTCTTGAGGGGGAATATATCCCCGAATTGATGGATTTCCAGAAAGAATTGAAAGAGATTCACAAACTGGATTATATGATCGCTTCAAATCACTATATGTGGCTTGACGGAAAGAATGTGCAGTTTCCTTCAGTTTCCGATCCTGCTGCTCTCAAGATCATTGCAGAGCAAAGCATAAAACTTATGGAAAGCAGACTTGGGATATTTTTTGCTCATCCGGATTTGTTTTTTGCCTACGGCTGTCCGTGGACTCCTGACAGCAAGGCCGCGTCAAAGGATATTATTGAAGCGGCTAAGGCTCTTAAAGTACCTCTGGAAATCAATGCTTACGGCATCAGAAAACAGCCTATCACAGCTTCAGACGGCTTGCTGCGTCAGCGTTATCCCATCAGACAATTCTGGGAACTTGCCGCAGAAACGGGCGGCATAGAGGTCGTTTGCAGCTCCGATGCCCATACTCCCAGTGCGTTGTGGCGGGCTGTGCCTGAAATCGAAGGCTGGGCCCGTGAGTTGGGGCTTCCCGTGATCAATGAACGATTGGCAGCGGAGATTCTGGGGAAGTGATTGAGCGGGCTTCCGGATGCTGATGCCGGAACCAGGTTCGTTGCCGTCTGGCATATTGCCGGGTGGCAATAATCAGTTTTTCTTTCAGTTCAGCAAGAGAAAATTCGCCGTTGAGGTAACTTGCAATAAGTTTGTATCCGAGGGCCTGATGTGCTGTCGGAGTTTCAAGCAACCCGGCTTTTATGGCAGCTTCAGCTTCTTCTATCCACCCTTCTTGAAGCATAACCTCTGTCCGGGCGGCGATTTTTCTGTTTAGAACTTCCGGGGCAAGATCCAGTTTGAAAGCCTGCACATCGTACCGGAGTTTGCGGTCAAGGTTTTGTTGAAGTTCAAGAATGGATTTCCCAGAGACCAATTTTACTTCCAATGCCCGTATCAGACGTCTGCGGCAATCCCGCCATTTTTCCAGAACAGCAGGGTCGAGTTCAGCCATCCGGGCGTGTAATGCGGCCTCTTTTTCAGGGGCATCGTACAGTTCATCCAGTTCTGCACGGATCTTTCTGTCTCCGGGCATATCGTCCATACCGTAGAGGAAGGAACGCAGATACATTCCTGTGCCGCCGGCAAGAATGGGGACTTTGTCCCTTTGAAGAATGTCCTGAACGGCTTTTTCTGCAAGTTCAGTAAAAGTGTATACATCCAAACGCTGATGAATATCATAAATCCCCACCAGATGATGAGGGATCATCTGCCGTTCTGCAGCTGTGGGCTGGGCGGTACCGATTTCAAGGCCCCGGTAGACCTGCATCGAGTCAAAAGAAACGATTTCTCCGTTGATTTTTTGAGCAGTTTCCAAAGCCAGACGGCTTTTCCCGGAAGCTGTTGGGCCCATAATGACGATGATCATAATGAATAACTCCAAACCTGATGATTGACATTGCTGAAAAGTTTTTTCCATTTACCGGGAAAACGCTTTTCAAGGGCGGCTTGTGATTCGTCAGCTTTTAGGATCACGGTGCACGCTGAGGGCAGTTCCCTGACCATTCCAAGGGGGCCGTCAAAAAGGAACTGCTTATCTCCCGAACCGTTGAGACGCAAATAGAACATTAAGGGCCAGGGATCGGCATTGAATGTGAAATAAAAGCCTTCAGAGTTCTGCACGGTATCATTGGCAAGTGCCATACGGGCAGTGGCATCGGGCAGATGAGAGGGCCTGAGATAATAGGGCAAATAGAAATCATCTCTGCCCGCTCCGCCGCAACGGGCAGAAAATGCGGATATAATATGCTGATGTTGCTGGATACAGCACCAGCTGAGAGACAGGATCACTAAACCGATTATCCAGGATTTGCAGTTGAAACGGCGGCGTAATCTGCAAAAAACAGCCGTGAAATCACGGACTCCCGCTGCTGTAAGCAGGGCGAAAAAGGGAAATAACGGGAAAAATACCCGGGGGAAAGGCGGGGCCGGAAAAAGCAGTATGGGGATCAAAGGCAGCAGCCAGATACCGGCTCTGCTTGTTCGCAGCATATTGAATCCGCTCCGGCGGAGAAAGAGCAGCACCGCAGAAGCGGGCAGCAGCAGCATCGCAAAAGTGAAAATTTGAGGCAGATAAACGGCCTGAAGAACTCCCGGAAGATTTTTCCAGCTTTCGTTGCTGCCTACTTGGGCAACTGTAAGAAGTTGATTGAAAATGGGCAGATAAAAAAGAGCAAAAGCCATAAAAGGTGTCAGGCAGAGAAGATAAAAACGTTTATTTTTCCAGAAGTTTTTGCCGCATCCCGGAAACGCATAAAGAACAACTGCTCCCAGTGCCAGCATATCAGAAGGCAGTACTGCCACTGCACAAAGAGAGAAAAAAAAGTAGCGTATCCACGGTCGTTTTTGCCCCAGAGCAACGTAATCAAGGGCAGCCCCCAGTGCTAATACAGAGAAACAACCGCCTGCCATATATCCACGCAAAGCGGTTGCGTGAAGCAGAAAAGGGGGGGCACAGCAAAAAGAGATAAGAACAACAGCCAGGACTCCGGAGCCGTAAGTTACCCGGAAACGGCGGAACGTATAGAGTAAAGTCACTCCCGCCAGCAGCAGCGAAAGGAGACGCATCCAGTCATCAATGGCACAAACTCCAGAATAGAGTTTTATCCAGAAGTGGAGCATTACGGTATAAAGGAGCTGATTGTTAGGGATCGTATAATTAAAGTAAATGCTTTTGACCGAGGGCAGCAAAGCAAAATTCTGGATCGTCAGGGCTTCATCAAACCACAACGGACGAACCAGATAGGTGCCGGAGACAAAAAAGACCAGAGTGATCAAAAGAGCTCCGGGGATGAGAATTTTTTTGTTGCGGAACATTATTCTTTCTGTGAAAATTGTAAAAAAGCCGGGTTTTGCAGAACGAAAACCCGGCGTATATGGATCTGAGCAAAGTATTTATTACATACCAGGCATCATCTGGGGAGCCACAGGACGGGCAACAAGGATCTTGACCTTTGCCTGTTTTTCAAGTCCGGCAATGTAATTTTTGAGCAGTTCCTGTTCCTTCTGAGCCTTGAGGTACTGGATCAGCTGATCTTTGACAGTGGCAAAGGGACGGACTTCGCTCTTACGCAGAGCTTCACGCTTGATAATGTGCCAGCCGAACTGAGTCTTGACGGGCTTGGAGATCTGATTGGGTTTCAGAGCCAGGGTGGCCTTTTCAAATTCGGGAACCATCTGGCCTTTCTGGAACGCTCCGAGAGATCCCTGAGCCTGTTTGCCGGAAGGACAAGCACTGTTTTCGGCAGCAAGAGCACCGAAAGAAGCGGGATTTTTAACAGCTTTGGCATAGAGATCATTGGCTTTTTTGAGTTCAGCCTTGCCGTCGGAACCTTTGGCGACAGCGATCAGAATGTGAGAAGCACGGAGCGTGTCGGGGGAATCGGCGGGAACGGTGAACTGAGATTTGTTGCTGTTGTAGAATTTCAAAGCATCTGCTTCGGAAATGTTCAGCTTTTTGAAAACATATTTCTTGATAAAGGCATCAAGAACGATCTGCTCACGCATAGCCGGATTGGCAGCCATTTTTTTGATGTGCTGGTCCATAGTGGTTTTCTGCTGATTGAGCTGAGTGATCATCATATTGTAAAGTTCTTTGGGCATATTTTTGAACTGGTCAGCGATGACCTTTTCAATTTCTTTTGCACTCATTGTGAACTTTGACTTGGCCATTGCCTGATCGAGAAGAGTCTTGGCGATGTAGGCATTGACCAGATCATAAGCGGCATTCTTGACGATTTCAGGAGTGAGCTGGGCGGGGATCTGACCGTCGGGAGAAAGTTTCTTGAAGAAATTGACAATATCCTGGCGGGTGACTTTTTTGCCGTTCATTTCAGCAACGACTGCGGGCAGAACACTGAAGGGATCGACCTTGGCAGCGGGTTTGGCCGCGGGCTTGGCAGCGGGCTTGGCAGCGGGCTTGGCAGCAACTTTTGCAGCAACTTTTGCAGCGGGCTTGGCTTTTGCATCAGCAGCGAACCCGGAAACTGTCAGCAACGCAGCGGCAGCACCGGTCATCAGCATCTTGGTATAACTCATTAAAATTTCTCCTTTTTTTGGGGTTGAGACATTCATTTATCTAAAATAATTATCTAAAATGATAAGATATATCGTTATTGACTGAATTGCAAGTAAAAAATATTTTTTTTCTGGAAAAAAGTCATTTTCCGATACAAAAATTGCGGAAAATCTCATCAAGTACATCGGGATCAGAACTTTTTCCGGTAATTTTTCCAATTGCGTGCAAAGCGTTGCGCAAGTCGCTTGCAGCCAGTTCAAAGTCGCTGTCAGCGAATTTGATCAATGCCTGCTGCAGGGCAGATTCAGCTTCTTCCAAAAGAGCCTTGGCACGGGCATTGACAGCAACTTCAGGGATACGGGCATTTTCTTTTTCCCCATAGACTGTCTTAGTGAATTCTGCCAGAAGATCATCAATATTTGTGTTTTCTGTGGCAGAAATTTTGACTGCAGGGCAGGGGAGCTGAGGCAAAACCGTGTCAGGTGCAAGCAAATCGCATTTATTCCAAACTGCGATCGTACCGGGGATGAATTCTATCCCGGCGGCTTCACTTTGTAAATCATCAGCCGATGCATCCAGTACCCAGAAAACCACTTTGGCAGCAGCAATGGCTCTGCGGCTCCGGGCAACACCGAGCTGTTCGACCGGGTCGGGCGTCTCACGCAAACCGGCCGTATCCGTCAGTTTTACCGGCAGGTCACACAGGACGATCTGGCATTCGACCGTATCCCGGGTCGTACCGGGAATGGGGGTGACGATGGCACGTTCACTGCCTGCAAGCAAATTGAAGAGACTTGATTTTCCGGCATTGGGTTTTCCGGCAAGAACGACGTCGATACCGTCTCTGATAAGAGCTCCGGCTCTGCCGGAATCCAAAAGGTTTTTGATATGTTTCCGGATATCTTCGATCTTACCGGCATCCTGCGGGTCAAAGTCCAACTCCTCGTCGGGGAAGTCCAATCGGGCTTCACATTCTGAAATAAGAGC
>JAZUPO010000015.1:0-3758 GCA_045605205.1 Victivallaceae bacterium | reverse complement strand
AAAAAGAGAAAAATCCTACATTTATTGCTTGTAATTTTGGGGAGTGTGGGGTATATTTTGTTAGCTGTTGCCGAGTGTCAGAGCGTGCTGTTTAAGTCGGATCGTAGCCATGTCGTTCTGTGAGCCAAGGAGTTGTCACCTTAACTTGTCTTCCTAAGACCGCTTGGCCTCCGACTTAAAAAGAGAAAAATCCTACATTTATTGCTTGTAATTTTGGGGAGTGTGGGGTATATTTTGTTAGCTGTTGCCGAGTGTCAGAGCGTGCTGTTTTTCAGTGGTGTCAGAGTGCTTTTGCATTTTAGAAAATACTGAAAACAAAATCACGCAAAAAGAGAAAATCAGGCTCGGTATCTGTAAGAAAGATTATCCGGGAGATGTGGCTTTGCTCATTTTTCCGGATGTTTTGTGTTGATGAATGAATTGAGAAAGAGGTTAAAATGGAAATATCCGGTGCTGATATCGGTTTGCTTTGTGCATTAGGTTCCACTGCGACCTGGGCTGTTTGTGCTGTGTTGTTCAAGAAACTGGGGGAAAAGTTGGACCCCATAGGAATGACATTGGCAAAAGCACTGCTGAGCGTCATTTTTTTGCTCCCGGTCGTCATCTTTTTTTACCCGTTGAATTCACTGACGCTCTGGCAGGCAGGAATGATCGCCGTCAGCGGCATACTGGGGATCGCTGTCGGAGACAGTTTGTTCTTTGCCGCTTTGAATAAATTGTCTCCATTGGTACTGGCCATTATATTGCTGGCCGGACCGGATATACTTACCGGAATTTTAGGTTTTGTCTTTTTGCGTGAAATGCCGGCACTGCCTGTCTGGATAGGAATTGCCCTTATTATGATCAGTACGGCACTGCTGTTGTTCCCTGATGCCGTGTCAGAGAAAGATTCTGTGAAAACCTCGTTGTGGGGAGTGCTGTTGGGATGCGGTTCTCTGGTTGCGACTGCTTTGGCAATGGTGATCGTTAAACCGGTTCTGGTGCAGCATTCTTCTCTGCCGGTGACGATGCTGAGAATGTTTTTCGGTTCTGTTTCGTTGCTGATCTATGGTGCCGTTGCCCGGAAAATGCCTGTGTGGTACAAACCATTTGCCAGCGGAGAATACCGTTGGGGATTCTTTGGTACAGTTGCACTGGTGACTTACGGCGGTTTCTGGCTCTCGTTGGCCGCAGTTAAGTATCTTGATCTGGTGGTAGCCAGTGCATTGATGTCCCTTGAACCTGTGTTTGTTCTGATATTTATGCTTCTTTTTACCAAACACAAAACCTCCTTCAGAGAGATTTCAGGTTTGATACTTGCTATATCAGGCGTTTTGCTTATAACATATTTTAATAAATAAGGAGAGAGAGAAAAATGGATTTCAAAGATTTGTTGGTCTCTGCTGAAAAAAGAGTGCAGGATTTTCACGAGATGCAAAAATTGGGATTGCACTGCAATCACGGTGACTTTGTTCCTGCCATACATTATCCACCTATTACCAAATATCCTCCTATTTCACAAGAAGAGATGTTCAAAGGATATACTCCTCCTGCCAATGGCCTTATGGACGTTTATATCCATATTCCCTTTTGCCCCAAACGGTGTATCTACTGTCATTATCCGTCCATTTATGGTGGGTCTGATGAGGTCAAAGACCGCTATCTGGACGCGATGGAAAAAGAATTCGATATTTATATGAATCTTTTGGGGATGGATAAAATCAAGTTGCGTGTGGCTCTGGTAGGCGGCGGTACTCCGACTGACCTTACACCCAGGCAGCTGGAACGTTTCCTTAAAATGTTCACATCCCGCTGCGATATGTCCAATTTGCGGCAGTTCAACTATGATGTCGATCCGTGGACACTGGTCGGACCTGACGGTCACGAAAGGTTGCGTATTATGCGGGACTACGGCGTGGATCGTTTGACGATCGGTATTCAGTCAATGAATGAGAAAATCATCCGGAAAATGAATCGTTCTCACGACAAAGCTACTGCTCTTGAGTCCATCAAAAATACTTTGGACTATGGGTATCAGCTCGATATCGAATTTATTTTCGGATACCCGGGACAGACGTTGGAAAGCTGGTACGAAGAACTTAAGGAAATGGTGACTCTTGATGCTCACGAGATCCAGTTCTACAGACTTAAAGTCGAGGCATACGGCGACCAGCAGGGATTGATCAAGGATGTGAAACGGATCAATCCGGCAGATGTGCCTTCTCCTGATGACACAATGCGTATGAAGCAGATGGCAATCGACTATCTGGCCGAACACGGTTATCACGAAAATTTGCGGCGGGTCTTTACCAAAGAAAAGAAACATATCTCCCTTTATGCTTTCAATCAGTGCTGTATGCTTTACGATCAGATGAGCTTCGGTCAGACAGCTTTTTCCAGTCTGCGTGACCGTTTTGTTCTGAATACACAGTATTTTGATGAATATTATGAAAAAATCGAAAAAGGTCAGCTGCCTTTCAATCGCGGCTATGTCCGGGATGCAGAAGCCCAGCAACGCTGGTGTCTGATCCTGCCCTTGAAAAACTACTGGCTGCGGAAAAATCATTATAAAAAGATGACAGGTGTGGATATCGAAAACACCAAGTATTATCCGATCCTGAAAAAACTTGCCGGATATGGCCTGGTAGAGGAAGAAGGAAACAATATCCGTCTGACCAGCAAGGGAGCTTTCTTTGCCGACGAGGTTGTTGAATGCTTCTATGATACCCCCTTCATTCCTTTTGAACGCAAATTCTATAACGATGGCCCCCTGAGCCCTTATGTCATCAACGAGGAGATGAGATAATGTTGAAGAGCATAATTACAGTCGTTTGCAGTACCGTTTTTTCTGTTGCGGTACTTCTGTTGCTGCTCCCTCTGCTGGGAACTCCCGGGGGCGGGGCGAGAGAAATCGACGCCAAGAGAGAAGACGGGGGGGATGTTCAACTGCAGCTGAAGCAGCAGCAGGAAAGAGTTGTTGAGATGGTGATTAAGGATATTGAGAAATACGGTCCTGATATTTACAGACTTTATCTCGAAATATCCCGGAGCAACGATCAAATTCCCGGCAGCGATTTTTCTGCAGATAAAAGTTTCAAAAAGTTGGCAGTAACTTATCCTGATTCCAATGTTTATAAACTTTCGGCAGCCTGGAATTATAACAAATCCCTGCGGGATCGTGATATCCTGAAGATCGAGAAAGCTATTTCAGAATCTCCTGCAGACGGTTCGACCCGTCTGATGCCCAACGGTTTTGAATTGGAACCGCTGTTGTATATGGCGATGTTCAACTATCTGCAGCACACCAGACGGAGTGAAGCCGCTGAAAAAATGATGCTGGAACTTGAAACAAAGTATAGTAACTCTTTGTTGGAAGAAGGCAGATCGATCGTGCGGGTAAAAGATTGGGTGGCTCAGCAGAAAAAAATCCGGGCTGCCACAGAAAAATTCAAGAAAGATAAACATTTATGAAAAAAATATTTGTTCTGGGAGTGATCCTGGGATTCGCTGTCAGTGTACCGGGGGCTCCCCGTTTTACTCTGAATGTGGCTGATAAAGATTCTCTCGCCACAGCCGGGGATTTTGTCCATACAGAGATTACTCCGGCCGGTCAGAAAATCGCAACGAAATTCTATGCATTATTGAACGAAGTTGATTTGAAAAAGAAATCAAAGGAACTGAAAAATATTGCAAGAGAGTGTTCCGCTTTTGACAGTTCCCAAATCGCCAATCGGGAATCCATTGCAATGGGCTATCTGGCAGAGCAGTTGTCTGTTCCG
>JAZUPO010000014.1:0-25597 GCA_045605205.1 Victivallaceae bacterium | reverse complement strand
GAACCTTTTTTCAAAAAGGGTTCCCCTCCCCCCCCCGGCTCCTTTCACCTTGATAGAACTTCTGGTTGTGATCGCCATCATTGCTATTCTGGCGGGTATGCTGCTCCCCGCTTTGCAGCAGGCCCGCAACAAAGCCAAGTTTGCCACTTGCATCAACAATTACGGAACGATCGGTAAAGCCGTCGCCTTTTACAGTGATGACAACCGGGGCGTTCCTCCCGGCTATTGGAACCGGAAAGAGGGCTACAAATCTGATGCACCCAATATGCGGGGCTGGTTCAGCAGTGCTCCCCATAGAGGAATGCTCTCTCCCTATTTGGGGGGAATCAAATACAAGGTAGATGACTTGCCTATCGGCGGTTGGGCACAGGCGAAAGACGGTACTTATGACAAGAGTCAGTTTGCCTGTCCGATGCAGACTCTTGAGAATGCACGCAGCATTTTTACTTTCGATGACGGCAGATATTTTTCAATGGCCAAGAACTATTATGTAGGTTCAGATGGCGATGAACTTATGCCTATTGCTTCCTACAAAAAGCCTCACAGGTGTGCTCTTTACTCTGAATCTGACGGCAATGCCCAGATCAAATATTATGCTTTGCTTCCCAAAGGGGCTTCAAACCGTAATTTTCAAATGGCATTCCCTCACAACTCAAATAATTTTGCCAATGTGCTTTTCCTTGACTCTCACGTCGCTCAGATGCGTTACGGACAAGTTCCGTTGGATTCAACTCACAGCCGTCCCTGGGTAAAGACCTTCTGGCGACCCAAAGCATTTGAAAACGACAACTGGTAAAATGAACGATATGAAACTTATTTCAACACTTTTGGCTCTGGGGCTTGCGTCCGTACTTTCTGCCGCAGAAATGCCCAACCTCATCAAAAACGGCTCCTTTGAAGAAGGTCTTGATAAAAACGGAGCTCCCAAACACTGGATCATCGACCGCAGTGACAAGGTGGACGGCGTGGTGAAACTTGTTTCCGAACACGCCACTCACGGAAAAGTTGCCGTATTCCTCGATAAAAGAAATACCCGGGGCTCCCTCTATCTGAGGCAGAAACTCCACCTCAAACCCAATACCGATTATATCCTTGAAGTCAAGGGCTGCCGGGAATCCGGCCACCGCTGGCACTCTGTGGCAATGCGTCAGCCGGACACAAGAAATATCGCTCACAGCAAGATCCCCGTTGACGGCGGAGCCATTACCCCCATCAAATTCCGGACAGACGTCAAGAAAACCCTCTGCTATGTCTACTTCGGACTCTGGGGATACACCAAAGAGAATAATCCCGGCACCATCGGCAAGATGTGGGTGGATGAAGTTGTCTTGAGAGAACTTCCCCGGATCACAGGCCGTTTGAAAGGCATTGCCCATTATTATTATGCCTCAGACGGCATCAAAGGTTC
Source organism: Victivallaceae bacterium (assembly GCA_045605205.1). Taxonomy (GTDB): domain Bacteria; phylum Verrucomicrobiota; class Lentisphaeria; order Victivallales; family Victivallaceae; genus UBA1784. The sequence goes on along the minus strand of JAZUPO010000014.1, from coordinate 24,189 downwards.
TCTCTTTTCCCTTGATCACACCGGCAAAGTTACCTTGAAAGTCACTGCTCAGGGCAAAAGCGTAAGCAAAGAGATCACTGTCAAGCCCGGTGAAAACAGCTTTACGATCAGCTGGAAGGATTTTCCCGTCGGTCACGCCTGTCTTTCTGCCAAAGGGGGCAATATCGACGTGGAACAAAAAATAATGATCCAGTCCGTCAGAGAATAACTTGCACAACGCAATAATAAATAAAAAAGGTAATAATTTTTATGAAAAAGATCCTGTTCTTTTCAGCACTGTTTCTCAGTGCGGCACTTCTTTCAGGTGCAGATCTGGTGCTCAAAGATTTTTCCGGTAAAAAAGTCACCGGAACTGTCAAGTGGCAAAAGAAAAACAATCTTTTGATCATCCGCGGCGAAATGCAGGGCGGCGAGATCCGTCTGCCCATTGGCATCGACCTGCTCAAACAGTATAAATACATCACCGTTGACCGCCGTCATCAGAGCGGCAAATGGGAAGTCGCCTGGCTGAATAAAGATGTCCGCGAAGCTATCAATCCTGTCAATCCCGGCGATGTGAAACTCAACTTCCCCATTAATCCCAAGATGGCTGTTGACGGAAAAACCGCTCTTTTCAGCATCTATATCTCTCCCGGTATCGACCTGGAACTGGGCAGTGTCACTTTCTCTGCCAAAGCTGCCAAAAGCAGCAAGTATGTCCAGCGTCAGGCCAAAGGTCCCCTGCGGGTCCTGGAAACTCCGATGGGCAAATTCACCATCCCTGGTACCTTTGAAGATATCACTCCCGCTCCCCGGAGAGAAAATGTGAAATTCACCGTCGGCAAGAATGACTCCGGACTCCGGAGCTATGTGGTGGATGATGTCCGCACTCTGCACCCAAAACTGCGTCCCTCTATGGAGGAATTCAACCGTCAGGTCGTTATGTTTGCCTCTCCCGGACACTACGAAGGTAAAACCTTTTCAGTTTACGCTGTAAAAAATGCTCCCAAGACCCTTGTTAGTGCCGGAGCTGCCGTATCTGATTCCGGAGCGAAACTTCCTCAGCCTGAAGTGCGTTATCTGCGTGTGTGGCCCCAGCGTAAAAGTTTTGTGGGACTGCAGTACCGGGATATCGCTGAATTGCTGGAACGGGAGTCTCCCAAAGATATCCCCGCCGACAGTGCACTTGCCTACTACCTCAAAGTGCGTGTTCCTGAAAATGCCAAACCCGGTGTCTACCGTGGTCAAATTTCTTTCAAGAGCGGCAATTTTCCTGCCCGCACTCTGACCTACATCGTCCGTGTGACCTCTCTCAAACTGGTCAAGGAATTCAAACCCGTCATCGGTTGTTACTACGGCGGTCCTGAACAGTTCAAATTCATCCGGGATTACGGCTTGACCTCTGCTCTGCAGGGACATCAGAGCTGTATGCGTGATGTGGTCAGCAAGCCTATGCGTGCAATTATGCGTAAGACCAAAGATGTGAACAAACGTCTTGAAATGCTCTATCAGGGCAAAGATCTTCCCCAGTTGAACTTTGACGATCCCCGCCCCACTGGCCTTGACAACTTCCTCAAAGCCTACAACGCCGCCGGATTCAAAAGTGTGGTCTGCTGGTTCGCTGTCAGAGGTTTTGTTGACACCATTGCCCACTTCCTCAACGAACCTATTTCCAAAGAAAAAAATCTCTTTATGTATCCTGAAAAGCTCACTCCTGCTTACAAAAAGCTTTTCAAAGATTGCATCCGTGCCATCAACAAGCGGGCTGAAAAATTCAATGTGCGTATCTACTGGTATCAGTTTGACGAACTGGGCTGCCACGGCTTCCCCAAGATCTTCAAATATGCTACCGAGATGTTCAAACTGGTGAAAGAAGCCGGCGGCTACACCGCTGTGACCTGCGGCGAAGATGACTTTACCAAGATGGTGGCTCCTTACCTTGATATGCGTATCTACGCTATCAGCAGCGGCAAAACACTTCAGGCTCTGAACCGTATCCGCAAAGATACCAAAAAATACAAAGCTGATTTCTTCAGCTATACCGGATGCGTTTATGAAAATCACTACAGCAACCGTTATAACGCCGGTTTCAATATGTACATCGGCGACTGGGAGGGCCGTTACTTCTGGAACCTGAGCAGCAAACGCAACAATGTCTGGAACGACTTTGACCATTCTGCCAAAGACAGTGTTATGATCTATCCCGGCAAAGACGGCGAGATCATCCCCACCTTGCAGCTTGAAACTATGCGTCAGGGCATTGATGACTTCCGTTATCTGGTGACGGTGCAGGAACTGGTGGCCAAAGCCCTCAAGTCCAAACGGGCCGAAGTCCGGGCCGCCGCTAAAAAAGTGCAAGCTGAAATGCTCAAACTCAAAAATGAAATGCCGGTCTTTTTCAACGACGAATGGGATGTGCGGAACTTTGACCGCTACCGCTGGCGTGTTTCCACAATGGGTGAATATCTGCAAGCTCTCCTTGAGGGCAAAAAAGTGCTCCCCGAAGTGAAGTTTTTTGCGTCTGAAACGAAAAAAAAAAGTAAGGTAAATTTTCCTGTTGTTCTGCGTGCTCCCCGGGTTTCCGGCATTAAAGTTGACGGAAACCTGGCGGATGCCGGGTGGAAAAAGGCTTTCAGAGTTCCCGAGATACTTCTGTTGTCAGGCAACAAGCCCGAAGTTCCCACCGATATCCTGATCGCCCGGGATGACAAAAATCTGTATGTGGCGTTCCGCAACATTGAGCCGGATGTTTCAAAGATCACCCGCAACTACAAGCAGCGTGATATTTTTACCTGGCGTGACGACTCTGTGGAAATATTTTATGACGGTCTGAACGATCACTTTTCAAGAAAACACCTGATGTTCAACGCCATCAACGGCGTGACCGATATCGCCATTGTCGGTAAAAAGGACAATATAAAATGGAACTGCCCCGGGCTCAAGAGTTTTGCCAGGATCACTGACGGAATGTGGTGCTGCGAAGTGGCGATCCCTCTCAAGGAATTTGCTTCACCTGTGGTCGGTATCAACTTTATGAGAAACCGTATTGCACTGCTTTCTCACGCATCCCTGGTTCCTGATCCCCACAATGTCAAATTTTATTCAAAACTCTACCTTGAAGATGTGCCGGCACGTCTGGCTCCCGCCGCCTCTCCGCTGCTGGGCAGAAACTTTGTCCAAACTGAACTTCAGGAAAAATCTCAGGTCACAGTCAGCGTTGAGGGCAAAAAACAGTTTGCCGCCACCTTGGAAAAAGGCATCCACGCTTTGCCTGTTGATCTGGCAAAAGAAGGAAAAAACACCTACGCCATTTGCGTGAAACCCCTGGGTAAAAACACGCCTTGTGCTGTCTGGAACTTTACCGATATGCTCCCCCAGGCAATGGTCATTGCTCCTGTTGCTTCCTACTTTTTCGCCGATGAAGGTATGCTCACCATTACAGGCAAGATCAATATGAATCTTGTCAAAGGTGACGGCACTGAACTGGCCGTCCGGATGACCAATGCAGACGGAAAAAATATGTTTGCCGCCAAAGCACAGGTCACCGGAAACGATCTTCTTTTCGAACTTCCTCTTGACGGAGTTCCTGCCGAAGAAAAGTATACTGTGGAATTCACTCTGCTCATCAAAGGCAAAGCCGCAGGAAAAGAAAAGCGTTCATTCTATGTGATGAAAGCTATGTGATTTTTCCCTTTTTGGGAAAAAAATCCCGGCTCTTTTTCAGGGAATCTTTTGCACTCATATAAAAACTGCAAAAGGTTCCTTTGTTTTTTGTGTAAAGGCTTGATATTTAACTTGGGATATGCTATATTAACTCCAAGATATAGTAATGAAGCAAGATTTATATGGGGCAGTGATGAAAAATGACGATAGATGAACAAATACAACTTCTCTGTGGGCTTCCTGCTGTTACCGTTGAATCAGAAGAAACACCGGCAGATCAGGATATATATTTTTCTGTCAAACCCGCTGCTTCCGGTTCCACCGGGATTATGATGTCCACTTTGTGGAACCAATCCGGCATTGCCCGGGTGGGGGATAATACCACCATTGCTTACAATGAATACAATCCCTTTTTGTCAGGCACTCAGAAGCACGGCCTGACCGGATGTACCAATACCGCCGCAGGGCAGATCATTTACTATTTTATCGAAAAAGGCGTTCTTGATCTGCAATTGACCCTCAATGCCGATGATGCTTATACCGACGACTACGGCTTGCAGATCAAAGCGGACGGTTCAACGCCGGGAACGATCTCTTTTGCCGCTATCAACAGTAAACTTGCACAATATGACTTGAATTCCGCCGATGATGCCGCAGCTTTAGTCTATGCCTGTTCTGTGGTTCAGAAGGCTTCTTATGAAAACGGTGCCACCTCGACTGCCTTCAGGTCAGAAGTTTTTTACCGGGCAGGGTTTGAATGTGCCAACGAAACCCGCCTTTACTGGTTGAATAAGCCCTACTGGGGCGTGGAAGGGAATATTTCTGATGCCGGATTTGAAGTCCTGATCGAAAATCTGACCGCAGGCCGGGTGGTGGGAACAAGTTATCCGGGACACGCTCTTGTGATCGACGGCTATGATGCCGCAACCGATAAATTCCACATCAATTTCGGCTGGGGAAACTCTGACGCAACAAGATGGTATACCCGGGCGGAAATGAATGAACAGGGCTATCACGAGTTTTTCTACGATTTGATGGTGGAAGGTGAAAAGGAGTTCTTTGTCACCGATGATCGGGTCTACGGCACGGGAACCTTTCTGCGTGCCATAGAGTTGGCTGACGGTACAAAAGGGGAAAACATCGTCACCGTTGACGATGCCCTTTCCGGGAAAAAAGTTTCCTATCAAGTCAGTTTGGATATCGAAGAAAAGATCACTTTCCGCAACTTCAATATGGATATAACGGTTACGAAAGACGGTTATACCAACGGGTTTTGCGGGTCAGCCGGAAGCATTGCTGAGTTTGAAGATTTTTCAGGAAAAATTGCCGTTACCGGAAGTGCCTATAACAGAGCGTTTTATTTTTATAACGCTGAACAACTGACCTTTGAAGGAAACGGTGCCGTTGTCTATGCCGGTTGTTATCAGCAGAACGGCAGTTATGAATCAGGGGCCGAAGCAGTACTTGATTCATTGTCAGCCAGTCAGAAAAACAACAGTGCTGTTGAAACCTTTATACTTGACAGTACTTATTCCTGTTACAGTTTTTATGGAACTGACGGGAACGATATCATCACTCTGGACAATAAAACGATCGTTGTCGGAGAAATCCTTTTGGACGGGGGAAACGATACCTTGAGCCTTTCCAATAATTCGCGTGTTTACGGCGATATCAACTGCGGTTCCGGTAACGATGTCATCACCATAGACAGTACCAGTTCTGCGGCGGGATGTTTTTACGGCCAGGGGGATTTGAATTTCATCCTGACAGAAATTCCTGATAATGAAGCCATTTTTGTTATCGAAAACAACGTTTACAATCTGAGAAGCAATGCCACCATCAGTGTCGATCTTTCCGATGCCGCCGCAGGCACTTATGCTCTGATCGAAGCCGATGAGAGTGCTTCAAATCTGAACTCTCTGAACTCCATAAATATTACGATCAAAGGTGATGGCATCCCCTCTTATACACTCAGTATCAGCGGCACTTCTGATTGCGATTATGCCGAACTGCAGCGTGTGGATAATACTCTTGTTTTGAGAGTCAAAGGATTTGATTCCGGGGATAAACAGCCTCCTTCCATTCCTTCCGGTCTGACGGCAGCCGTCTATGGCAACAGTGTGCGTTTGGATTGGCAGAAATCCACAGACAATAACAATGTGGACGGCTATTATGTCCGTTACGGCACAACTTCTTCTCTGTCGGGGGAAGGAACATTTGTCTCAGAATGTGAAATGCTTTTCAATGGACTTGCAAACGGCGTCTGGTATTATCAGGTCCGGGCCCAAGACGGTTCCGGAAATCTTTCTGCCTGGTCGACGGTCAAAAGTTTCACTGTTGCTTATGTTGACAAACCTGTGACTGTTTCTTCCGGAGGGCTTATTGTTTCCTCAAGCACAGTTATGACGGGGAAACAGCTTTCTGATGCTGTTATGGCCATCTCAAACGGAGGTTCCGCTCTCAGAACGACTCTTTTGAACGGTGCTGTACAGACCGTTTTTTCAGGCGGTGTTGCTTCAGATACCAAAGTCAGTTCCGGGGGACAGCTCAATGTGTCTGCCTACGGCAATGTGAAGTCTGCAACCATCTATGACGGCGGCAGCGGCGTGTTGTACAGTTGCGGAAGTGCTTCAAATGTGATCGTTTCCAATGGCGGTGTTATGACCGTTTCAAAGGGCGGTTACGCTTCCAATGTGGAAATCAAGGAAGGGGGCAATCTGGAATTGAACTCCACCGGTTCCGCCGCCTCTGTCAAAGTTTCCAGCGGAGGTACAGTCGGCGGTTTTACCCTGCAGGATGCGGTGACCTCTTTCAGCACTCTGACCATTTCTTCTCTCAATATCCAAAATGCTGTTGTCCAAAGCGGCAACAGGGGCTATGTTTATTCCGGTGCCAGAGTTTCAAATGCAGACGTGGCTGCGGGAGGTTCTCTGACCATTTATTCCGGGGGCAGTGTCTCATTGAAATTCAATCCCTGGCAGGGCAGAGTCTATTCCTCCTCCGGTGCCAAAGTTACCTATCTTTCTGCTGATGCAAAAGTTTATTACGGCGGCTCTGCGTACGGTATCTTGAGCAGCGGAAATGTTTTGAACGCTCTTTCCCTGACAAGCGGTCAGGAAGTCTATGTTTATTCCGGCGGCAGTGCCGGTTCTGTGGGGATCGGTTCCGGTGGAAAGGTTGTGAATTCCGGCGGCAGTGTCGTCCGGGCCGCGGTGAACAGTTTGGGAACTCTTGTCCAGAGTCAGGGCAAACTTGTGAGCACCGTCGTGAACTCCGGCGGAATCCTCTATCTTTCAGGCGGCAGTGCTCAAGCAACTTGCCTCAGCGGCGGAACGATGTTCGTCCAAAGCGGAGCCAACGGCGGCGATGTGAAAATTTCCAGCGGCGGAACGATGTTCGTCCGGAGCGGAGCCAACGGCGGCAATGTGGAACTCAACAGCGGCGGAAGTATTTATATTTCTTCCGGAGCTTCTCTTGAAAGTGCCCTTGTCAACAGTTATGGACTTATTACGGTCAGTTCGGGGACAAGTGTCGGCACACTTGAGCTGCCCGATTACGGTTCAGGATATATTTACGGTTATGTGTCGAGTGCTCTTGTGGGAAGCCGTACCTCTTTGCGTTCTTTTTCCGGCTGCCGGATCGACAACGTTCATATCGCTTCTGCCGGACGTTTTTACCTCAATGGCGTGATCGACAGCAATATCACTATGGAGCGGGGCGGTGTATTGGTGCTTGCCAATGGCTGTTCAGCTGCGTGCAATATTACCGTCAATGGTACTTTGCGGACAGAGGTCCTGTCAGTTTATACCCTTAATATGCAGAATTACCAGCTGACCCTTGATTTGCGGGAACGGTTCGTGTCTGATGCTTATTGTGTGGATGATATGAGCAATATCAGCAATGCCAGATGGGGGATCACCGTTTCCAGTACACAGGCTTCCGGAGTGTATGAGATCGCCAGGGGGGCTTCCGGATTTGAAGGCACAATTACAGTCACTTGCAATTCTCTTTCCGGCACTTTGCGTGTGGGTGGTTCTCTGACACTGGGACAAAGTACCTATTCTCTGACAGTCAACTCTTCCGGTGTGATGCAGTTGACAATTGACAACTGCGGCACAGAAAAAACACCCGTTATCGACGATTATGTTCCCGGCACCTGGTCAACAGATTGGGAACAGGCTTCAAGGTATGCCAGAGAAAACAATAAACTGATTTTTGCCTGCTGGGGGGACAAAAATTTCTGCGGAGCTGCCGGTTCTATGGAGCAGAACCTTTTGACAGATCCTGAATTTATGGCATTTGCCAAAGACAATCTGGTCTTGCTCTATGATACACTGCCTGCAGGAAAGACGTACGGAGGGTCACCCGCCACGAGAATTCTGGATGCACAGGGGAATACCCTTGCTTCAAAATCAGGGTTCCTTGTCAGTTACTATGAAGCCTATATGACCTGGCTCAAGGCCTATACCGGCACTCTTTCCGGTATCCGTCTTATCGGCTCCGGCAATAGTGTGACTTCCTATACCACAGTCAGCGGTATGCTGTTCACTGACAGTTTGTATGTGGGAGATGCCACCGCTTCCCAATTCAAAGTGGTTTCATCTGCGAACAGTCGGGGCAGTGCTGTCATTGCCAGCGGCGGCACTGCTGTCGGGGCTTCAGTTTATTCCGGGGGCGTGATCGACCTTCTGGCAAACGGTACTGCAAACGATACCTTCATTGATCAGGGAGGCTGGATGACCGTTTATGATGGCGGCACTGCCGACAGGACAACGGTCAACAACAGCGGAACAATATATATTTCCAATGGCGGCACAGCCAACAGCACCACTTTGAATCAAGGGGGCAGGATGCGTGTTTCCAGCGGCGGCATTGCCAATGAAACTGTGATCAATTCCGGCGGATACATATATGCGACAGGGGGCAGCGCCAACGGGATAGAAGTACGAAACGGCGGCAGGCTCTATGTTTCAGAAGGGGGCGTGGCTTCTGCTGTGGAGCTTTCAGAAGCAGAAGGCATACTTCAGCTTTATTCCGGCGGCACGGTCAGCGGTCTGACCATTGCCAGCGGTGCCAAAGCCTATCTGCGGCCCGGGGCAACAGTGACAGGGATCAATGCCGCTTCCGGAGCCATTCTCGGATTTGATGTGGCCCCTGATACCTATTTTCAGGGCACTTATGCCGGGAAAGCCTTTGAACAGAAATCAGGGGTACTTTCCAATTACGATATCCACTCCGGCTGTCACGTTTCTGTCTGCAGCGGCGGTACGGTTTCCAAAGGCAGTGTCCTTTCAGGCGGAACACTGTGTCTGCTTTCCGGAGCTTCAGCGGTTGAGGCTGCTGTCAACGGGGGCTTTATGGATGTTTTCAGCAGCGGTATCGCAGAAAATACGGTCATCTGTTCTGGCGGATATGTCCGGGTTCGGGATTTTGGAAGTGCCATCGGAACGCTTATTGAGTCGGGGGCTTCTATGTATGTCCACAGCTCCAGCGGTTATGCTTATGATACACTTATTTCCGGTTTCGGCAGGGTTTATGATGGGGCAACGATGTCCAAGGTGACCATTGCCTCCGGCGGAAGTTTTCATCTGTGGCGTGGCGGGATCCTGAAAGATGCAGAGGTCCGGTACGGCGGTGTGCTGGATATCCGGGAGTCCTCTTCGATCCTTTCCGGAGATGTTCTTATTGCCGGACAGCTGAAAATCAGTTATGACCATAAAACTGATTTTTCCAATGCTGATATCGTTGTGGATATGTCCGGGCGCACTGTAACAGATACTTATTCCATCATCAATCTGGACTATATCGGCGAGAGTGCGATTTCCATCAAAGTCGCTGATAATCAGGCCCGGGGAACCTACAAGTTTGCTTCAAATGCTTCGCTTTTTACCGATACCATCACCATCGGCAACGGAACGAAAAATTTTGGAACACTTACCATCGGCGGTTCCGCTCTGAAATATGGTGATTACAGTTATACACTGGTAAGAAACGGCAAGAATCTGAATCTGACGGTGACCGCTTCACAGATCCCCGCTCCTGTGGTGACGGCAGATGTGACAGGCCCCACCAACAAAGATGTGACTTTGACGGTTGCTTTTGACTCCTTGTGTACGGTCAGACAATACCGCATCAACGGCGGCAGCTGGCAGAGCTGTTCAGGAACTGTAAAAGTATCGCAAAACTGCAAATTGGAATTCCGGTGTAAAGATGCTCAAGATGTTTACTCTGATATCACAGTGTACACTGTTTCCAATATTGACAAAACAGCTCCCGTCCTTACCGTGAGCGGCAATACGACCGTTCCCGCCCGGTCAGTTGTTCTGACAGCGGTTTCAGATGACGGCACTCCGGTCAAGTACAGTTTTGACAATGTGAATTGGAACGATTATACTTCCTCTGTGAATGTGGTCAAAAATGGAACAGTCTACTTCAAGGCGACCGACCTTGCCGGTAATACGACCTTGAAATCAGTGGCCGTTTCCAATATTGAAGAGAGCGATCTTGATATTCCTCTGGTGACGGCGGATGTTATTTCGCCCACCAACGGCAAGGTGAAATTGACTGCCATTTTTGATAAGTCAGTCGTGCTCAGAGAATACCGCATCGACGGCGGCGTCTGGCAGAACTACACAAGCAGCGTTACCGTATCGAGGAACTGCAAAGTGGAGTTCCGGGGCAAGGATGAATGGGATGTTTACTCTGATATTGCTGTGTATACGGTTTCCAATATCGACAAGATATCTCCCGTCATCACAGTGAGCGGCAACACGACCGTTCCCGCCCGGACAGTTGTTCTGACAGCGGTTTCAGATGACGGCAGCCCGGTCAAGTACAGTTTTGACAATGTGAATTGGAACGATTATACTTCCTTTGTGAATGTGGTCAAAAATGGAACAGTTTACTTTAAGTCAACCGATCTTGCCGGAAATACGGCCTTGACCTCTGTTGTCGTTTCCAATATTGACCATAGCGGTTTTGAAGCTCCGGTGGTGACGGCGGATGTTATTTCGCCCACCAACGGCGTTGTGACATTGGAAGCTGTTTTTTCTAACGATACTGCACGCAAACAATATTCGACAGACGGCAGGATTTGGAATTTCTGTCCTGCGACATTGACGGTCAGAGAGAATGGAACTTTTTATTTCCGGGGAATAGATGCCGCCGGAAATATTTCAGAAGTTACAGTTTACACAGTCAGCAATATTGATAAAGCACCGCCTGAAGTCCCCGTGACCTTTGAGTTTACTTCCGCTGCAGCGGTGGATTGGAACGATACCGCAGATACAGGTATTGCCGGTATTGCCGGATACAATATCCGTTACGGTAAAAATGCTTCTTTGAGCGGAAGTGGCACATTTGTGGAAGAAAGTATATTCTCTGTGAACAGCTTTGAGGCGGGGGATTGGTATTTCCAGGTACAGAGTGTGGATGCTGCCGGAAATGTGTCCGAATGGTCGCAAGTGTATGCGTTGACCGTTGCTCCCGGGCCCAAAGGACTTGCCGGAGATGCCGACGGAGTGAAATGGAATGCTGTTTCGGGTGAGAGCTCTTATGTGGTGGAATATTCCACAGATGATTTCGCAACAGGGCTTTCTGTTACAACCACTGCCTGCGGCCTTGACACCTTTGCTCTGCCGGAAGGAAACTATCAATGGCGTGTCAGAGCTTCAGGAGATCAATATTGGGGGTGCGGGAAAGCAGTTTCCGGCACAGCGATCGAAGAGATTACAGAATATTCTTCTGTGGCCAACGGCGTGGACGATCTGTTTTTTGCCAATGCCAAAGGAGTTTGGAATGACGGTTTTGCCGCACAACATCAGGGCGACGGCCTTTGGGGCGGAACGGAAGAAGCAGTCTGTCTGCAGGGGAAAAATAAGCTGAGTGATATTTTCAACGGTTCCTCTGACACAGGAACTTTAGTTATGACTGATGATGCCAATGGAGATGTGCTCTTTGTTGAAGATATTTTCACTGCCCTGGGTGAAAAGGCCCGTTTTTCCGGAATCGATGAGATCCGAGCCGGAGCCGGGGATGATATTGTGGATATGACAGGGCAGCATTACACTTACGACGGAGAAAATATCTGCATTTACGGCGGTTCAGGTAATGACACCATCTGGGGCGGAGCTCAATGCAATACGCTCTATGGCGACGCCGGAAATGACCGCCTTGTGGGAGCTTCCGGAGATGACTTCCTGATTGGCGGATCCGGAAACGATTCTATGCACGGCGGCGGCGGGGATGATATTTTCTGCTTCGGTGCTGATTGGGGGACGGATACCGTCGAACAGCTCGAAAATGGCAGTGTTACTCTGTACTTTGCAGAAGGTTCTGCTGCCAACTGGAATGCCGAAAGCCGTATTTACTCAGACGGAGTCAACAGTGTCACCGTCAGGGGATGTGCGGATGTAACAGTGAAATTCGGCCCGGCAGAAGAATTGCCCCCGGGAGCTTTTGCGGCAGTCAGCTCAGAAAAGATCTTCAGCTGAACAAAGTGAATAATGAACAACAAAAAAGGACAAAAATGGGAAACGAACTTGATGAGTTGACCGGGCCTGTGAACGGTGCCGGAAGAGATGTGAATGTGATCGAAAAACAGCTCCCTGTCAAGGTTGGATTCGGCTCGATACTTTTTGAGATCATTCTCTGGTGTCTGTGCATCCTGCCCGGAGTGATTTTCCTTTTTATGAAGATCAGTGCCGGAAATTTTTTCCGTCAGCTTCAGCAAAAAATTCAAGCAGATGCTTCACAGATCGACAACTATCTGGAACAGCGGGTGCAGATCCTGCAGAATGTCGCCCCTCTGGTCGCCAAAGCCATTGATCTTGACAAGGACGTGATGAAAGCCGTTGCAGCACTCCGCAGCGGCGGTACTCTCGGGGATGCCGAACGTAACGAACTTGCCGCCACTGTGGACAGTTCCTTTGCCCGTCTCTTCCCCCAGGTTGAAGCTTATCCTGAACTCAAGGCTCATACAGCCATTATTGAAGCAATGCGTCAGAACAGCCAGCTTCAGCGGGAGATCACCGCGGCAAGAGCTCTTTACAACGATACTGTGACCTTGTGGAACACCTCATTGTATGAATGGCCCACCAAGATGATCGTTGCCGCCCGCAACGGTTATACGACCCGTATCCCCTTTACCGCTTCTGCTGAGACCAAAGCCAGGGCACGGGAAGTCTTTTTCTGATGGATCTGCTTGCTTACGATCCGGCAACCGGTTTTGCTCAAGTTTACAAGGAGCAGTTTACTGCTGCTGCAGATGATTTTTTTGAAAAAGCTGTTCAAGAGGGGAAAATAGATGTTTCTCTCAATGAACAGCTTTCAGGAGAGCTGAAAAAACTTCAGGTCCGGAAAGAAAAAATGGATGGTCGATATACCGGACTGATCGCCCTTCTGATCGTTTTGGCAGTCGCACTGGTCATCTGGGGATGTTGGATCAGCAGTGTGCCGGAGGCGGAACGGGGAGGACATTTAGCTGTTTTTGTCCCGGTTCTCTGCGGTGCGGCCGCCTTGACTCTTTTTAAGATCATTCCCGCTATCAGGAATCTTTCCCGGCAAATTGCACTTCTTGAGCAGCAAATTCAGGAAAAATATGCCCGGATCCGGGGCCTGCTTGAACCGTTGTGGAACTTTTTTGACTGGGATACAGTAACAAATCTCATCGGTAAAGTTCTGCCCCCTTTACAGTTTGATAAATTTCTGTCGCGGGAACGGTTGCAGGATTTCAGCGAAAATTTCGGATTTACGCTTGCGGATGATCCTGATTCCACATTGAGCGGGATCTGCAGCGGGACATTTTATGGCTATCCCTTTGTTTTTTCAGAAGAAATCGTCTTTTCTATGGGGGAAAAGGTTTGGAGCAATTCCATCACCATTACATACAGCGAAAGAGTGACCGGCGCTGACGGAAAAACCACCACTGTAACCAGAACTCAAACCTTGACCGCGACTATTGTACGGCCCTGTCCTGAATACGATGTGTACAGAAATTTTTTCTTTGGGCACGATGCGGCTCCGGAGCTTTCTTTTTCCCGTTCGCCTTCATCTCTTTCAGGCGGAAAAGGCTTCTTGCATTCCCTCGGTAAAAAGTTCCAGTTGAGAAAATTGCGGAAATTTGAGCAGAATCTGACCGATGAAAGTCAGTATACAATGGTTGCCAATCACGATTTTGAAGTATTGTTCAGAAGTGAAAACAGAAATCACGAAGTGGGGTTCCGTCTGCTTTATACCCCCCTTGCACAGCAGTATATGGTCTCTTTGCTCAATGACCGTACAGCGGGGTACGGAGACGATTTTGCTTATTTCAAAAACGGCTGTGTGACCCGGATCTGGTCAGAACATTTGAGTGAAACTCTGCTTTCAGGTGTGCCTTTTGATACGGAACTGTTTGAATTGAAAGAGATCAAAAAACTCTTTCTTGAGGGAAGTGTTGAATTTTTCCGTTCACTCTATTTCACTTTTGCCCCCCTGATGTTGGTCCCTGCTTATAATGAGCCCCGGTTGCATACAGACGATTTGGCAGGGGGCAGTTCGATCATTTCAGAGTGTGAACTGGAAGGAGCGGTCTATTTCCAAAAAAGCTATTTTGTGCCCGAAGGAAGTATTACGGAAACCATTTTCAACATCCGTAATTTCAGCGTATTTGACCACTGGATTGAAGCAACTGTCGTAGGGTGCAGTTTTTCCGGACGGGAGCGGGTCGAATATGTGGAAAAATGGGGTGCTGACGGCAAACTGCATTCGATCCCGGTTTACTGGACGGAATATATCCCCATCCGGAGTGAAACAAAGATAAGAGCGTGGCGGGAAGAAGAGGCTCCTCCGCCCCGGACAGCAGCTCTTTATTCCCGCCGCGGTATCGTGATCGGACGGGAGTGATGTACACTTTGCGGCACTTTTGCTCTTGCAATACAGGCAATCACAAAAGTGCCGCAAATTTTTGAAACAGGAAGGATCCTGAGGGCTTTTTTCAGCGGAAAAGCTGCCAGTTGACTTCTCCGGGGACAAGATCAAGGACTCCCCGGGATGAGGCAGTGAGCATTCCTTTTCCCGGCAGACGCAGATTTTTGATCTCCACATCTTTCCACGCATCAGGCATACCTTTGAAAAGGTGAAGCTGGCTGCCTTTGGTGTAGGCACACATCTGAATGAAGGCATCCAGGAATCCGCCGGTACCGTCAAGCTGCATAACTTCGTATTCATCTTTGGGTTTGGCGATATCGTGACGGCGGTGGGCAATGAGAGAGAGCATACGGGGCAGATAGACCACGCACATTCCTTCATTGACAAAGATCTCTTTCCACAAATTAAAGAGCTGCATAGGAGCTTCTTTCAAGCCGGTACGGGTGTAGATGATGTTTGCCCAGGGCATACACCATTCGCTCCATTTGCCCATACCCATACTGATCCAGTGAGTGACGGAATTTTCCACCACCTGCCAAATCTCTTTTGAGGGATTTTCAGGCAGGGAGTCAAAGGGCCAGATACAGCCCAGATGAGAGTGGTGACGATGGCAGACTTCAAGATCCTGATTTTCCCAGATGGCGATGCGGGATTCATCCTGCCGGGCATAGCTGTCGTAGCCGCCCACAGTGGTGAAGTGGGGGACTTTTGCAAGGATCTGACGCCAGACGGGCCGTTCCTCTTTCTTGAGCAGAGCCGAAAACTCAATGAGGATCTCCGCCAGACGGCGGATCGCCGCCAGCTGATAGGAGGGGTTGCGTCCGGCAATGGTGGTCATATTCTGATTGGAACTTGCGTATTCAGCGGAAATCGCCACAGGAATGTTGAAATCCTTATCCAGCATTTCCTCATATCCCCGCATAATGCCGTAAACGTAAGGATAAGCACGCTCTTTGAGGAACTCCATATTTCCTGTATGGCGGAAATAATCATAATAAAGCAGGGCAGTCCAGGCTCCGCAGGCAGGATCAAGCACCGCTCCGCAGCTGATACCGCCGCACTGGACGCCCCGGTCATCCACGGCGTGAGTCTGCCACAGAGCATCATCCACGCCAAAAAGGGAGTGGGCGTTGTGTTTCAGACTTTGCTGGAAATCCGGAGTTTCGATCATATCAAAGAGGGGGAGCAGATGATCGTGCATCCCAAGTTTGCACAAGGGACCGTAGACCATTTGAACGTTGACGTTGAAGTGGTAGTCGCCTGACCATTTGGCATCCTGATACTCCTCGTGCCACGGCCCCTGAAGTCCTGCCGCCTTGCCGAAAGGCAATGTGGCCGCCGCAAGTTTGTAGACCTGAAAAGCATAAAATTTGTTCCACCAGCTGTCGGGGGTGGTCACTGAACAGGCCTTTGAATATGTTTCGTTCCACCAGGCTGCTGTTTCGGCAAGTGCTTTTTCTCTGTTGCTGTCGTCACTGGCATCATTGGTGAAGATCCGGTAGCCGTAAGAGGATTTGACCGCCCGGACCGTGAAGTCGTCATCGGCAGCCATAGGGATCCGCCAACCGTCGGCAAGAAGTTCGTAAGCACTGTGCCCCCGGTCGATATTAAAGGCTTTGACCTGAGGGAAGGTATCGGCAGGCTTCAACAGAACTCCTGTTATATTCTGAGCCGGGTCATCAAGATAGAGGATGTTTTCTTTGAGGACGATACACAGTTCAACTTTGCCGCCGTTGGCAAGAAAAACGGTCACTTTACCGGCGGAGCAATCCAGTTCCGCAGTCACAGGCACATTGCCCGGGGCAAAGGTGAATTCAAAACGTCCAACAGCCATCCGATGGGGGGAACCATAAAGATTTTCGCGGTGAAAGATTTTCCCCATATCGTGATTGCAGCCGTACTTGGCTGCGTGTTCAACAAAAAGGGAATAGCGGTCTCTTTCGTCGATAAGCCTGCCGTTGCGGTGATCCCAGAGGTCGCTCTGGTTGACGGTGACGCATAAGGTCTCTTTGCCCCAGACCAGGGCTCCGAAATTACCATTGGCAAGGGGGACTCCGCAATGGGGACGAGTGAGAGGAAAAGTAAAGTTAATAATGTGTTCCATAAAAAAACCTTTTATTCTGAGGCGATTGGCCTTACTTGCCAACAGCGCTGTGTTGTACTTCTTTCAACTTCCATATACTTCTTCATTGAGACGGTCAAAGAATCGGTCCATAAATTTGAGCCGTTCTTCAGCAAGAGTCCGTCCTGCGGGAGTGAGCATTGCTCCGGGCAGATGACGGAGTTTGACCAGATATTCCCGGTAGGCTGTATCTTCCGGACCGTAGGCGGCATTAGAGAGGGCTTCTGCTGCCGTATTGTGCACCCGGGCACCGCAGGAACCTGCAAAGAGAAAGGCTCTTCCCAACCCCACTGCTCCCAGGGAGTCCAGTTTGTCAGCGTCAAAGACGATCTTCCCCTCAACAGTTTTTGGGGCAAGACCGTCCCGGTAGCGGTGAGTCCGGACAGCTTCGGACACGGCCTGACAGAACTCCAAAGGAAGATCAGCTTTTCTCAGAAGTTCAAAGGCGATCTCAGCCCCTCTGCTGGCGTGGCAGATTTTTCCTTTTGAATCGTGTTCTTCCGGGCGGGCACAATCGTGGAGCAAGGCGGCAAAACGGACGATCTCGCCGTCTGCTCCCGGCATTTCGTTCAGGAGCATTTCTGCATTCTTCATCACCCGCAAAGTGTGATCGTAATCGTGTCCTGCTCCGGAATCGGTCAAGAGCTCTTTGAGTTTGGCATTCAGGCAGCCGAAGGCTTCAGGGTATTTCATCATCTTTTGACGTGTCCGGCAAAGGGAAGCAGCATCCCTCCCAGGGAGTTGCCCAAAGTCATAACCCCGATGGCTCCGAGAGCTTTCCTGCTCCAGGCGTCGGCGGCGGAAAAGTAGTACATATTGGCAATACAGTGCTCAAAGCCGCTCAGGATAAAGATGGCAACACAGAGAAAGAGCACAGGAACCCGCACTACGGCATCCAGTTCATCTTTGCGTTTGAATGTTTCCACCGCCACATACATCAGTATGCCGCAGAAAAAGGAGAGGATCAGCCAACTTGTGAAACTGTCCCCCGCCTTGGCGGCACAAACGGCAGAGACTCTTTCGGCAAACTGGGGAAAACTTCTGGTTTGGCGTACCAGCTGGCCTACTGTGAAACAGCCCATAAGATTCCCCACCCAGATCAGGAGCAGTTCCACCAGATAACGGGGCGTATTTTTACCTTGTATCGCCAGATAACCGATGGCTCCGGTGTAGAGTTTGAAGCCGTAACTGACAATGGTCAGCAAGCCGAATCCGAAGAGAAACGCTCCCATAACCGCATTGGGCACAGCCATACAGACTGTGCCTGCAATGCCGATGAAAAGCCCCGCCAGAATGGCGTTGAGAAAGATTTTTCCAAAACTCATTCAGAGAATCTCCAGAAGGCTTTTGTCAGAAACATTGGCTCCCCGGGCCAGCAGAGCTTCTTTCAGTTCGCCGGTGACACCGCAAAAAGTGACATTCTGCCGGACATTGAGCAGAGCAAGTCCCTTGAGACCGCCCAGTTTGCCCATAAGGGCCTGATAGTTGAGTTTTTCGTTCCAGGCACTTTCATCCACGCCTGAAAGATCAATAACGGCAGGACATCCCAGCAATGCGGCGGCCGCGAGCGCGGGCAAGGCGTTTTGGGGAACTGCTGCAAGGGTCACTTTTTTGTACTTGCGTTCTTTGATCATAACATAAGAGGTGATCATATCCTGAACACGCATACAGAAATAGGAGTCGTTGCAGGCCTCGTGGAGCGGATCGTCCTCAGCTCTTCCGGGACTGCCCATATACTTTGCAGAAACTCCGCTTCCCAGAAGTTCGATCAGGTAGGTGTGGGCATTGAGTTTGAAAAGCTCATCAGTGACAGCAGTTTGGCTGCCCTCGTTGAAGTAATCCATACATTCACGTTCCACAGGAAAGAGCACCGCATTGGCACACTCTTTTTTATCCGCCCCCCGCAAACGGTAGGTGGTGATGTATTCACAACATTCCCGGCGTGAGACCACCATTGCCCAGGCTTCTCCGCCGGGGAGCTGCCAGGAACCGTGGGTGACACGGGGAACCACATCAACAGTGGGCTTGCTGCTTTCAAGCATCTGGCGCAGGATATCGCAGTTGCGGCTCTGCCAGCCGGTGAAGTCGTTTCCGGCATCAAGGGCACTTGCGGTGTAGACTTCTTTCAGTTTGGCCATAGCCTTGTTGAAACTTTCTTCTGTGGGTTCAGCGGGTTTGACACCGCCGTGCCACAGCTGTTCGGGAGCAGGGACCTTGTCGGTGCTTTCAGGAATGATATCCCCCATATCCTTGCCTTGAAGCTGGCGGACGAACCAGGCATAAACGTGCTGCCGGGTCCGCTGATTGTAGTTGTGGCAGTCGTCGTAATGGAAACTTTCCACATTGTCTTCAGCGTGATAGAGCTTGTAGATCTCTTTGAGTTTGGGCACTTCATAGTCGGGGTTGAGGTTGGTCCAGTCTCCGGTAACGCTGGGCAGCAGCACCGGGCGGGGGGCCGCAGCAGCCACAATGTCGAAACTTGTGAGCCCCCGGGTACGGAGCAGGGGACCTTCTTCACAGGTGCATCCGCCCATAAAGTGAAGCGAAAGCATACAAACAGGACACAAAACCTTGATCCGGGGATCCAGAGCCGCAATAAACCAGGTCTGGGAACCGCCGCCGGAAGCTCCGGTGCAGCCGATGCGTGAGGGATCCACATCAGGATGTGAGGCGATGAAATCCACCGCTCTCATACTGTTGGCTGTCTGAAGTCCGAAAGGAGAAATACCGTTGAAGTAGGCTTTGAGCCGGGGTTCTT
Source organism: Victivallaceae bacterium (assembly GCA_045605205.1). GTDB lineage: Bacteria > Verrucomicrobiota > Lentisphaeria > Victivallales > Victivallaceae > UBA1784. The sequence goes on along the minus strand of JAZUPO010000014.1, from coordinate 4,759 downwards.
TTGCCCAGCGGTGCGGCATATCGTTGTTGTCGTTGTAGCCGATCATATCGTAAGCAAAGACGGCGAATCCCAGCCGCGCAAGTTCCATACAACGCATAATGACGCCGCCTGTGGCCTTGTGGCAGACACGACCTGTTGACCAGTGTCCGTGAGGACAGAGAATGGCGGGAAGTTTGCCTGAAAACTTTTCGGGCGTGAAAAAGTTACCGGTAAGTTTCAAGCCGGGGAGGGTTTCAATGGCCACATCACTGATGGTCACACCGTCCACATTCCGGGGATTGGTGACTTGGGGCTTGAGGGGCGGAAATTCCACGGCGGGTTCCAGACCGGCACTGAGCCGCATACGGCGGATGACGGAATCCCGCATACAGCGGTGTTCTTCCTGATTGGCGGGGATCTTTGCTTTGCAGGCGGCGACACCGTAATCTGCCTGGGTCAGGCGGGTGTCAACGAAAGCGGCACTGTTGCCGATGAATTCATAAGGGGCAACTATGACTTTTTCTTCACTCATTTTTTGTATTTCCTTGAAAAATGTTTTTAACTCAATCTGTAAATGCCGACGATACCGGGTTCCTGAACAAGGGCGGTGGCCGCAATACCGTCGACATCGTGGAAGGGGACGGACTCCCACATTCCGTAAGAGGTGAGGCGTTCGATTTTGCCGGGCATCTTTTCCACAGCGAAACGGACTGCCAGGGCATCGTAGGAGTAGTTGAAAAGTGCACAGATCAAAGCCCCGTCAGGCATATAACCGCAGGCGATACGGGCGTCCTGCATTTCAGGGATATAGCAGGGGAGAGTGCCCAGAAGTTTGAGGTACTCAACATACTGAAGTTTTTTGCCCGGATTGACAACGTGCATCGGGTGCCATTCTTTGATATTCATAGCCGTGACAATGACTTTGCCTCCTGCTGCATTGGTAAAGAAGGTACTGCCGGGCATAATATATTCAGGCGTGCAGCCCCTATATTGGGAAAGACGCACTTCGCTCAGAATCTCTGCTCCTTCAAGAGCCGTTAATGTGGGGGTGCCATTGGCGGCCAGGAATCCGGAACCGTAATTGGCTTTTTTGAAAAACTCCGTATTGCCCCCGGGTGTGATGTTTTCTGCTTTGACGCCCATCATATCCGCAAATCCCCGTTCTGTCAGTTTTATGGCAGCAGGACCGTCGATCAGAGCGGCAGAGGAAAGCCACATACGCAGTTCATCATCAGTGTAGTAGTCGATTTGATTGCCGCTGAGCAAATGGGTGCCGTCAGAGAAAGAGGTGTCCTCATAGCGGACAGGCAAACCGGTTCTGCCGAAGCAGGAACTGTTCCAGTCGCCTTGCTGAACGAAGCTCTGTCCCTTTTCCGGGAAGGGCTCCCGGTCAACAGACGGAATGTGGATGATCCCGCCGGCACGGGTCCAGTTTTTACTGATGTTGATGACCTGACGGTAGAAATATTGATTTTCAGCCAGGATCTTTTCATAGGGACGTGAAATTTCCCGCATAGGGGATGCACCCTGATCCAGCCAGAGCTTGCCGCCGTCCAGACCTTCAAGAAGTCCGCTGGTGATGTGCAGGTGCATTGTGCGGGCGGTTTTGCTGTAACGGTTGTGGGGGCAGGTGTCGGATTCATCCAGAAGTTTGAATCCCCATTTCCGGGCATTGACCACCTGAAACGCAGTTGCAGCATTGCGGTGGACCTCCTCTTTGGCTGCGTTTTCCAGATAGAGGGCATTACTGATACGCAGGAACGGTTCATTGCTGCCGGCCAGAATTTTTGTTTCACTTTCAGCATAATCGTAGCGAGTCCGGACGATACAGCAGCCGCAGGAAATGGAAGGATCTGTGGCATCAATGGCTTTACGCATCGTTTCTGAAAGTTTTTCCAATGCTTTGATCTGAGCTTTTTCAAAGGCGATCTGCACAGGATCGTGAGGAGCCGCATTTTCAATAGCTGCGGCAAGTTCTTCACGGGTGTACTCTTTGCCCAGCATTTCTGAAATCATCTTGACGTGACGCTCGCAGTAACAGGTGTTGTCAAACATCCGCATATCGTCGTCACCCAGAGTGAAAGCAGGTCTTTCTTCGCACAAAGTTGCAACGCAGTGATAGATGTAGTCCAGAAATCTCTGATCCAGCGGACAGCAGCGGTGGGTTTCGGTGCCGTCAGCCTTGATGATCTTGTCGGCTTCAATATTGCTCTGAGGAGCAAGGTTCCAGTAACCGCCGTGGCCCAGCGTGGTCTGAAAGAGGATTCCCAGCTGGATCTCTTTTTCATCTGCCAGCAGAGCTTTCAGCTTGCGGAATGATTCCTTCTGGATGCGGGTCTTGTCGTAAATATCCTTACCAAGAGGGTGCAGGGGATAGCTCATAGCATATTTTTCAATGCCGGTCAGTTTGTATCTTTCTTTGATAAGTTGTGCAAGATATTCCTCATTTCCGGCAAAGTTCGGGATGATGGAAATGAAAAAAGGTTTCGGCAGATTGGCAGCGTTGTTCATAAGGTTATATCCTTTTTTATTTATACTTCAAGTACAGGTTCGTTGACAACATTGATAATATTCAACTCTTTTTCCTCTTTGACGGCGGCGTAGATCTCAGGCAGATCGGTGAATTTCAGCAAGCCGGGAACCATACAGGATTGGGGCCAGCGGGTGATCCGTTTCTGCACCATATCCATACAGTTGGCCGGAGCATCGTACAAGGTGAGACTTTCCACCTTGTCAGAAAGAAGAGCCGCAATGGTGCCGGGAATAACGCCCTGTCCCCGGGCAATCAGATGAAGCTGTTTGACACCGTTTGCTTTGACAAATTCAATGGCCCGCAGGATATCCAGCACCCGCCGTCCCACCATAGAAGAACCGAACATCAATTCGATGCCGTCGTAGTGGTAATCCTGATTGTGGATCATATTGAACTTGCGGTATTCTGCTCCGAAGGATCCTGTGAGAGCAAGGGATTCGCCGATGTTGCGGTAATCAAGTCCGGCATAAAATTCATCTGCGTCCCGGTCAAGTTTGAGGAGCTCCTGAGCAGAATCAAGGTGAGGCAGATAGATGGTCAGCTTTTCCATTTCAGGGAAATGACGGTAAGCACGGGCAGAATTGATTTTCAATGTAGTGAATAAACCGGGCTCGCCTTCCAAGCCGAAACGAGAAAAGACCGCCCGTTCAGGAGGAACGGAGGGCCAGGCAATGGGAGGCATCTGGCGGGAGTAGGGAACTTCAATATTTTCAGGCAGCTTGAGAGCTTTTTTCAGCTCAGATTTCAGTTCGGCGTTTGAAAGAGTTTTTCGTTCAGCAGCCATTCTTTTTGCATCTGCTTCAAGGATCTGATGCAGAGTGAAATACTCTTTATAACTGCTCATAAGCTGTCCGGTGGGAGTGCAGTTCAAATCCTTTGCCGGGAATATTTCCAGAGCTTCGGATTCTTTTGCAGCACTGTCCAATTGAGCGTGCTGAGCGAAGAAGCTGTACATTGCTTCCCGGTTTTCAATGGAATAACCGTGATCGGTGGGGCCGATGAAGTATTGGAGATTTTCTTCAGCCCCCAGCAGTTTGTAGACCTTGCGTGCCCGCTCCCAGGTCTCTTTCAAGCCCCGGGCATCAAAGAAGTCATTTTTCTGGCCCAGCAGAATAACGGGACGGGGAGCGTAGGCAAGAATAAAGTCGCCCATTTCACAGCCTGCTTCAAGGATGCCGGGGGGCATCTGTTCTGCATCGGCGACCAGTTCGTTTTCAAAGTTACGCTGCCAACTGGTGACGTAGCAGCTGGGGGCCGCCATTGTAAAGCGGCTGTCAAGGGCCTGCACAAAGGTGGTCATCGTGCCGCCGCCGGAGTTTCCTGTAATGCCGATGCGTGAAGGATCGACTTCACTGCGGGAAAGGAGATAATCCAATCCCCTCAGAGCATCATAGGCCCGCCAGGCACCGATGTATTCTCCGCACAGACGGAGCTGTTTACCCTGCATAGAGTGTTCCGCAGTACAGGAGCCGTGGATCCCCTGAGCATAAGGGACATCAAGGAATTGCCACCGTTCCCCCTGACTGATGGGGTCGATCAGCAGTACTGCACAGCCCATAAGAGCAAGATTCTGAGCTCCCCGCTGGTAGGTTTCACAGGCTTTGCCGTCGCCGCTGTGGCCGCAGACAAAGACCACGCCGGGATGTTTGCCGGGAGTGTTGGGCACATAAAGGTTGGCTGTCACAGGGAAATTGGGACGGCTGAAATAGATGATTTTTTCGACGGTGAATTTTTCCCGTTCAAGAGTGCCGCAGAGTTTAACTTCAGGGACGGAACGGTCGTCGGGCATAGGAAAGCCGCTTTTGACCTTGGCACGGACTTCCGCAACATAGGCTTCGGCATCGGCTTTAGTCTTGAGAGAATCGATCCGGGCACAGCGGGCTGCATTCAAAGAACGCATACGGTTGACCGCATATTCCTGGATCATATTTCCATAAATAGAACGTTGGTTGTGCATAAAAATCACCTTTCATTGACCTTGTAAAAGGATAAAAAATCAAAAAAGCTCCTTTAAAAAGAGCATAGAGTAAAATTAGCATCGGGCAGGTGATTTTTCAAGTAAAAAAGTGCCTTTTTTTAATATTTTTGCTCAACCGGCGTTCAACAGCGCTGCCCCGGGAAGAAAAGTATGGCTCTGTTCCCATTACGGGTAGGTAAGAAAACTATTTTCCCCAGAAAGTTTTTACAGACCGCTTTTAAATTTTGACTTTTTGTCAAAAATTAAAAGCGTTACTGAAAAAGGTTTTC
>JAZUPO010000013.1:0-1799 GCA_045605205.1 Victivallaceae bacterium | reverse complement strand
TCCTTGCCAAAAACTTTTGGTGGATTGCCGTTTTTGCATTTGCAAAACCGACAATCCCGCGTTTGGCAGAATTGCAATGGAAAATATTAAGGAAAGAGGCAATTTTTCGCAAAACATAAACACATATTTGACGAGTTTTGCTTACAAGAAGCTCTATCAACGTAAATCTCACATTCCGTTTCATTTTCGGGATCTCCTTTTATTTTATTTCAGTCAAAGAAACTTCATCATACCAGGCTTCCCCGGCGGCTCCCCAGATCCACACTGCAAAAATGCAATCTGTTTCAGGAGTCACGTAAGAGGGGGTTCTAAATTCAAAGGTACGCTTGTGCCAGTCGGTGCTGCCTGTAACACGGACAGCAGGACAGGCAAACTGTTTTTTGCCCATACTGAAATATCCCCCTGCCCCAAGGGGACCGGTCAGATTTCTGGTCCGCATAAAAAAGGAGAGACGGTAGCGGGTATCAGGCTTCATTCCTTTGAATTTCTGTCCGGCACTGATACGCTGTTTCAGTTTGTTGGTCAGGTGCAAAGACGCTGTCCCCGTCATAAAGACCTTTTTATCCACATCGATACGTTTTACTTTGTAGCCTTCAGAGCCCCAGAGCCCCCATTTTCCCACATAGTAAGGCAGACGTATTTTTTTCACTTCAAAACTGCTGTCGGCAAGGAGATTTTCACTTTTCTGAGTTCCCAGTTTCATCACGCCCCAGCGTTCGGTAGCGTGGAACGATCTGCCGGGAACAGGGCTCCACTGATAATAGATCTCTTTGACACTCCGGGCTTCCATTCCTTTGATGGCACGGTGACGGGCAAAGTTCACAGGGAACCCGGCAGCATTGTATTTGCCGATGGATTTTTTGGGCAGCACAAGAGTAATTGTGAAGCTGTTTTCTTTTTTGACAACATTCACCTTGCAGTTGGAATTCCATTTATAGTCCCCTTTTCCGTTTCGTTTCCACAGGGAATCGGCAACAGAACCATTGGTATTGACAACGATGTGGTAATAGTTCTTTCTGTCTCCGGAAGGATTCAGGAACAATTCCACACAGGAGTCCATAAAGTTTTCCTTGTTGTCGAGGCCTTTACAGTCAGCCTTGATATGTTTCATCAACGGCTCTTCACAGTCAAAAGTAAAGGTAAAATCTGAAGCATTTTCACTGACGCGGATATGGGTCGTCACATCACAGACATCCCCTTTGTAAGGCCGCAGCCCGATAACACCAGGAACCGCAAACTGCCAGGTATTCATCATCTCCCGGGCACTTTTGAATTTTTCCGCAGCAGCCTTGATGGGCCCCAGCATTTCACGGCGGATAAATTCGATCCGCTTCACAGCCATAGGATCTTTGACGGCGGCTTTTCCGGCTTTGAGGAGCAAATCGTCCAGTTCTTTCAGCTTGGTATGAGAATAGATCTTGTTCCACACCTCAAAATCGTTGGGAAGTTTTGCCACAGGCCCCAGGGGGGAGTCCATAATATTGCCGATGATCTTTTTGCACCAGAGTTCTTCAAGTTCATTGAAAAACTTTTCCATTTCCGGAGCTCCGGAACCATACATCAGTTTGTAATGCTCTTTAAGGAGCTGATCCAAATCGGTGTCAAGATTCCAGGCGATCTTGGCAAAAGTATAATAGTTGAGATAGTTAAAAATCTCATAATCGGTTTCGCTTTCAAGAAACACGCCGTAGATATAATTCTTGACGTGCTGCAAATAACGCCCCGTCTGGCGGTGCATCATAGCCGGGATGCCTTTCATCTCAGCCTTGCTCATATGTTTACCGGGATAGGTCCAGATC
>JAZUPO010000012.1:0-7653 GCA_045605205.1 Victivallaceae bacterium | reverse complement strand
CGACGGCAAACGTACCGCCCCCACCGCCAGAAACCGGCAGGAAATCACTTTGTATATGCTCACTGCCAAAGGTGCCTGGGCCTATGCCGCCAAAGAAAACAAGATGATCCAGGTCAGCACCAAAGATCTGCGTAAAATGGCAGGCATTTTCAACGCTCCCCTTTATGTGGTCATCGTTTCCAACCGTAAACTTTCCGGCGACACCCCCAGGTCACTCCACTTTGCCGCTATGGATGCCGGGTATGTGAGCCAGAATATCTATCTTGCCGCAGCTTCTATGAAACTCGGCACCTGTGCTATCGGCTCCGTTCCCAAACCCGCCGTACTGGAAAAAGAACTGAAACTGACCCAGTCTGAAAAAGTTTTCCTGACTCACAGCGTAGGATTTCCCAAATAAAATTTGATTTTCCAACAGCATTGATTTATGTTGAAATGCGGGAACTGAAAAGAAATTTTCGCTTCCCGCATAATTTGTAAGAAACATTGTATTTATCCGTAACAAAGAGGAGAATTGCAGTTATGGAACAAAAAGATATACAGCTGCTTCAGGACGAAGTACGCAGCAGCTGCGCCCCTTTGCAGCTGATCCGTTCCGAAGTGGGCCGCATCATCGCCGGACAGGAAAAACTTATCGACCGTATGCTTCTTGCTATGATCGCTGACGGACACGTCCTTTTGGAAGGTGTCCCCGGTCTGGCTAAAACCCTGGCCGTCAAAACCCTCGCCCAGACATTAGACTGTTCTTTTTCACGCTTGCAATTCACTCCCGATCTGCTTCCTGCCGATGTTATGGGGACAAGGATCTACAACGCCGACACCCGGGAATTTTCAGTAAAGATCGGTCCCGTTTCCGCTAACGTCGTTCTGGCAGATGAAATCAACCGGGCCCCCGCAAAAGTCCAGAGTGCCCTTTTGGAATCAATGCAGGAAAAACAGATCACTATCGGCGGCGAACGCTTCCCCCTGCCCCAGCCCTTTCTGGTTATGGCCACCCAGAACCCCATTGAACAGGAAGGAACTTATCCCCTGCCCGAAGCACAGCTTGACCGGTTTATGTTCAAACTCAAAGTGGACTACCCGGAACGCTCCGAAGAACACACCATTCTGGAGCGTATGGCACATCCCCGCACACCGGAACCCGCTGTGGCAGTGGCTTCCCTCAAGGATATTATGACCGCCCGCGATCTGCTCGACCGGGTCTACATTGACGAAAAAATCATTGAATATATCCTCGATATCGTCATCGCCACCCGTCCCGGCTGCCGGGAACAGCTTTCTTCACGGCAGAGCAGTGCCAAATTGGATTTCATCAACAGCTGGCTCACCTTTGGAGCAAGTCCCCGTGCCGGTGTAGCTCTTTCACTGGCCGCCCGGGGGCTGGCTCTCCTCAACGGCAGAGCCTACGTGCTGCCCCAGGATGTGAAAGACCTTGCCCCCGATGTGCTCCGGCACAGGCTGATCCTCTCTTACGAAGCTGAAGCCGAAGAAATTGACGCCGATGCCGTTATCGCCCGGCTCCTGGCTGAACTGCGCACTCCCTGAAAAAGAAAAACACTATATTATGATCCCTGAAGAACTTGCAAAACAGATCAAACTGCTGGAAATACGCACCGACCGTATGGTGGAAGAGATCTCAGGCGGTGCCTACCGCAGCGTTTTCAAGGGTGCCGGCATTGAATTTGAAGAGGTCAGAGAATACACCATCGAAGATGACGTCCGCACCATTGACTGGAACGTTTCCGCCCGTATGGGAACGCCTTATGTCAAAAAGTTTGTGGAAGAACGGGAGCTCAATGTGATGCTCCTCGTGGATGTTTCCGCCTCAGGGGCCTTCGGTTCTGCGGCCGTGACCAAACGCCGCAGTGCCGCCGAACTTGCCGCATTGATCGCATTCAGTGCCGCAAGGAACAATGACAAAGTTTCCCTGATGATGTTCAGCGACAAGATCGAACTTTACGTCCCTCCCCGTTCCGGCAGAAGGCACACATTGCGTCTGATCCGGGAAATGCTCGCCTTTACGCCTGAAAATCCCGGGACAGACATTGCTCTTGCTCTGAAAGAAAGTGCAAGGATCCTGAAAAAACGCAGTGTCGTCTTTCTCATCAGCGACTTCATCGACGATCAGGATTTTTCTTCCGCCCTGCGGCAGCTCCGGAACCGGCACGACCTCATCGCCGTTCAAATCTGTGATCCCTCAGAAAAACGCTGGCCCATTGATGCCCCTATTGTGCTTGAAGATGCTGAAACAGGGGAACTCATTACTTTACATTCAGGCAATTCCTCACAGCTGCAAAACGCCCTTGATGAGCGTAATGAAGCTATCGCCGCCTTATGCCGCAGTGCCGGCGTTGACCGCCTTGAAATCGAAAGCGGTTCTGAAGTTCTGAAACCCCTCATCAAATTTTTTGCCGCCCGGCACAACAGGAGACGGCGGTAAAAAGGTCTGAAAAGGTAAAATATATGAAAAAATTTTTTCTCATTTCCCTCGGGATCATTCTGCTGCTGGGTGCGGCAGCAGGCATCTGGAGTTTCAGCGGCTATCTTGTCTCTCTGCAAGACAAAAATCCCCTTTCTCTTCCTGACACAGTCACTCTGACGCCGGATAAGGATTTCCGGGTCGGAGAACTAATTACCGTATCAGTGGAATTTTCTCTGCCCCGTTACCGCAAGGTGCACAAAGTCGTCCTGACTCCCGGCAGCGGTACGGTCACAGCGGTGTCGGGCAAAGCTGTAAAAGTGCGTACTTTCTGGCGTTCCTCGGTCTGGAAAGCAGAAGGACTGATCTGTCCTCTCCGTCCCGGGGAATCACAGCCGGGTGTTCTGGCTTTTGAAATTTCCTCCCGCGGGAACTCAACTGCCCCAACAGCCTTTGCTGTTGCGATCCCGGCTTTAAAAATCTCAGGTCTCCCCGCCGTAACGACTCCCGATGCAGAACTGGAACGTCCATTGGAACTTGTGAAAAAAAACCCTTCCAAATGGCATTATCTCTGGCTGCTTTTGCTGATTCCGGTGCTGTTACTGTACTTTGTGTTCAAAAAGAGAAAGGTCAGAGAAGAAAAAATTTCCCTGCGTACCCGGACTTTGAATGCTCTTGAAAATTTGCGTTCAGAGGTCGTGACCCGTACACTCAGTGCCGAACAGGGGATCGCCCGGCTGTCTGATGTGATCCGCACCTATCTGGAACAGCGTTACACATTGCCTGTTTCAAGCAAAACTACGCCTGAATTTCTGGAAGAAATGGAAAATCACTCCCCGCTTCCGGAAAGCGACAGATTCTTTCTGCAAAACTTTCTCAACTCAACCGATATGATCAAATTTGCCAAAGCCCCCTGTGATGCCCCTGCTGTCAATGGAGCTATTGACAGTGCCGAAAAACTGGTCCGCAACACAGCATTGCCGGAGGAGGAGGATAAAAATGTTTGAATTTGCCAATATCTACTTTCTTTTTGTCCTGTTGGGAGTTCCTTTGCTCTGGTATTATCTGAAATACATAAAAAAAGCCCCTTCGGTCGTTATTCCCAGCACTGCAGTTTTCAGAAAAGCGGCCTCTGTAAAACGGACGACTTTTGCCAACTGGTGTTACCTGCTTGCCTGCGTGCTCCTTATTGCCGCACTGGCCCGTCCCCGCTCAGGAGATGAAAAAGTCATCGTCCGTTCCCAGGGGATCGACATTGTCCTTGCCCTTGATATGTCCGGCAGTATGCAGGCTATGGATGTTCCCCGGAACATCACTTCTGCCGATGCTCTTGCCAAAGCAATGAATTCAGGTGAAGTCCGCAACCGTCTGGAAACAGCCAAAGAAGAAATACGCAAATTCATTCTTTCCCGGCCCAATGACCGGATCGGCCTCATCGGTTTCGCAGATCTTGCTTACAGTTTTTCCCCGCCGACACTGGATCACGCCTGGCTTCTGGAACGGCTCCGCACCCTTGAACCCGGTCAGCTGGGGGATGCCACAGGTATTGCTTCAGCAGTCAGTTCCGGTGTCAGGCGGCTGAAAAATTCCAATGCTCCCCGCCGGGTGCTGGTTCTCTTTACCGACGGAGCCAATACCGCAGAAAACCGTCTCACACCGGAACAAAGTGCCGATCTTGCCAAAGAATTCAATTGCATCATCCATACAGTAGGTATCGGCAGTGACAATGCCTATGTTCTTGTCCAGGGGTACGGATTCCAGAAAGTTCAGGGAAGTTTTGATGAAAAACTCCTCTCGTCCATCGCTTCAGTTACAGGCGGAACATACTTCCGGGCCGCCGACAAGAGCGGAATGCAAAAGGTAATGGCTGAAATCAACGCTCTTGAAAAGACCAACATCGAACAGCCCAAATATGTGGAATACAAAGAATATGCTCCGCTTTTGGGTGTTCTGGCTCTGCTGCTGATCCTGACAGGATTTTTACAGGAAAACCTTTTGAAAGTGCGGATCCCGTAACTCACCTTGAAATCTGTTCTCCCCGGCTGTATATTATCAGGGAAGCAAGACAAAAGGAAGGATAAATTTTTTATGAAACTCAATATCGCTCAGAAATCCTGGGTGGCTTATGATATGGGCAATGCCGCTTACGCTCTCATCGTGCGGACAGCATTTGCTGCGATCCTGTTCAAGTACTGTGCCGATGATGTATGGGGTAAAGACAACACCACCGCTTACTGGGGATATGTCTGCAGTCTTTCCGGCATTGCGGCAGGAGCCGTTTCCATTACAATGGGATATTATGCAGATAAATTCCACTGGAAGAAAAAACTGCTGGCCTTTTTTGTGTTTCTCGGCATTGCTGCAACTGCGGCTTTTGCCTTTGTGCAAAAGGGGATGGCCTGGAGTGTGCTGCTTTTGAGTTTCATCAGTTTGGGCTGCTATATGAGTGCCAACAGTTTTTATGACTCACTGCTTCTGTCAGTGGCTTCCAAGTCCCGGCGTGACCGTCTCTCTTCGATAGCTTACGCTTTCGGCTATGTGGGGGGAGTCATTCCCTTTATCCCCTGTCTGATCCTCACAACGGTTATGAGCGACAAGATCGGAGCTATGCGTATATCCTTTGTCATTGCTGCCGCCTGGTGGTTGGTGCTGACACTGCCTGTGCTGAAAATCGTCCGTGAAAGGCAGTATAAGGATAAAGACGATCCGTCGGTTGATTTTATTGCCAATTTCAAGGAATTGCTGAAAAATAAAAACGTTCTTCTTTTCCTTGTTGCTTATTTTCTCTACATTGACGGTGTGGGAACCATTTACACAATGGCGGCCCCCATTGCCACGGATATCGGAATCACTACGCCTCAACTTATGGGGGTGATACTGGGGCTGCAGTTTCTTGCATTTCCCTGCACACTTTTGTATGGCAGACTTTCAAAAAGTTATCATCCCCGGAATCTGATTTTCTTTGCCATCGGTATCTATACACTTATTTCACTTCTGGCGTTATTTCTTGCCATACCGTTTTTCAAGGATTGGCGTTTGCACATATTCATACTGCTTGCGGTCCTCATTGGAACTTCACAAGGAGGCATCCAATCTTTGAGCCGTTCCCTTTTCAGCCGGATCGTTCCTTCGCGGAAAGCGGCGGAGTTTTTCGGATTTTACAATCTTTTCGGCAAATTCACCACGATCGTGGGCCCCGTACTCATCGGGATCGCAACGGCCCTGTGGGGCAAACCGGAACTGGGGATCGCTTTTCTTGCCCTGCCCTTTCTGGCGGGAGCGGTATTGCTGACAAAAGTGGACTTCACTCCGGTCAATTGAAATTATGCTCTTTGAATATATCATCAAACGTCTTCTTTTGGCAGGAGTGACCCTGCTTGTCATTCTCTTTGCCAGTTATGCCCTGCTGCGTCTTGCCCCCGGAGATCCGACCAAAAGCAATATGCTCAATTCCGGAGAAGCGGGCAACGCTGTTTCCGCAGAAAAGGGGGGCTTGCGGAGCAATCACTCTATGCGGCAAAAGCTCCACCTTGACCGTCCCATTGCCGTGGGATTCTGGTACTGGATGTGTAATGTATGCAAAGGCGATTTCGGGGAATCAGTTGCCGTCGATCCGGGCCGGAGCGTTCTCGATTTGATCGCCGAAGCTCTACCTGTTACTTTGAAGCTCAATATTTTTGCCATTATCCTCACCTATCTGTGTGCCATTCCCATCGGAGTCTATTCGGCCAAGTATGCCAATTCCAAAGGGGATCAGCTGACAGGATTTTTTCTTTTTGTTCTCTATTCCCTGCCTGTTATGTGGGTGGGACTGCTTTTGCAGGGATTCTTTTGTACAGGGGGAATGTGGGAAATTTTCCCCCTGAAAGGGCTGACGCCCGCCAATGCGGAACGCCTTTCTATCTGGCAGCTTCACTGGGAACTTGCCAAATGTTATGCCCTTCCGGTGCTCTGCCTTTCCTACGGCGGTCTGGCGGCTCTTTCCCGTTATGCAAGAAGCGGTATGATCGAAGCTCTGCGCGGAGATTTCGTCCGTACAGCGAGAGCCAAAGGGGTCAGTGAAAGCACCCTGCTCTGGCATCACGCCTTCCGCAATGCTCTTATCACATTGATAACCCTTTTCGGCGGAATTCTTCCGGCATTGATCTCAGGCAGTGTCATTGTTGAATACATATTTTCCATTCCCGGTATGGGGACACTTTCTTTGAATTCCCTTTCCAGCCGGGATTATCCTTTGCAAATGGCTCTTTTTGCCATCGGCGGTGCATTGACTCTGGGAGGAATATTGCTGTCAGACCTGCTTTACACAGCGGCAGACCCGAGGATCCGGTTGGAATCGGGGAAAAATTGACCGACCGTGACTTTATATCGACTTCTTCTTTTTTCCCTTCTCCCGGCGCAGCTCAAGGGAGCCGGGAATAAAGCCATCAAAAAAAGTAATGCCCCAAATGACGGTGGATCGCCGCCTGCCACTCGGTCAGTGAACCGTTTTTCAGAGTATTGACCAATTCCAGATGGTCATTGCCCGCCTGTTGGGCTTTCTCTTGAGTAACGGCTATACCTGTACGGAAAAAAGGTTCCAGAAGCAGTTGGAAACGCCCGATAAGTTCGTTGCCGGAAAGGGAAAAAAGCTGGCGGTGGAACTCCCTTTCCAGCTCGCCATAAATTTCAGAAGTCACCCCCGATTGAAAAAACCCCTTTGCCGCAGCTTCCAGATGCTGCAATGCCTGATCGTTTTTACGGAGATAGATCAAATCTGCCAATCCCAGTTCCAGCACGATCCGCAATTCAGCAAACTCTTTTTTACTGACAGGGTCAAGCAGACCGTAGGTGATAAGTTTTTCCAAGCCGGCAAAAATGTCCGGCTTTTTCAAGATCATACCGCGGCGGCGGCGGCTTTCGATCACACCTGATGCTTTCAAACGGCTCAACGCCTCGCGGGTAATGGTACGCGATACATTCAGCTCTGCAGCCAATTCTTCTTCCTTTGGCAAGGCATCGCCAAAGGTAAACCCGTGCCTGCAGATATACTTGTATATTTGCTTTTCGGTTTGATCAACTAAATTTTCAGTTCGCTTTTTCATACCGTATAATATGGCACTGTTTGCAAGTTTTTCAAGTTTTTTTGCATTTTTTTATGTGAAATCAGTTTTTCTATTTGATTTTTCAGCAATTGAAGTGTATTTTAATCCCGCTTGAATAAATACTACATATTAACAAAGTCGGAGGCCAAGCGG
>JAZUPO010000011.1:0-9525 GCA_045605205.1 Victivallaceae bacterium | reverse complement strand
GGCTACGATCCGACTTTATTTCCCCCTCGTCCCCCGCACTGCTGAAGAAAAGGCCGAAAAAGAAAAAGCCGAAGCTCTGGGTATCGAAGTGCTCAAGTCCGGTAAAGTTGCCTGTCTCACCGTCGCCGGCGGCCAGGGCACCCGTCTGGGCTTTGACGCCCCCAAAGGGACTTATCCCATCGGTCCTGTTTCCGGCCGCACTCTTTTTGAATACTTTGCCCAAAGCATTGCCCGTGCCGAAGAAAAATATGGTGCTCCCATCCGCTGGTATGTTATGACAAGTGCCCTCAACCGTCAGGCGACAGAAGAATTTTTCCGCCAAAAGAACTATCTTGGGCTGCGTAAAGATCAGGTTTTCTTTTTCACCCAGGGCACGATGCCCGCCATCGGCTACGACGGCAAGATCCTGATGAGCTCTCCTGATTCTCTTGCTCTTTCGCCCGACGGCCACGGCGGAACGCTGCTGGCACTGCGTAAATCAGGTGCTCTGGAACAGATGAAAAAGGATGGCGTTGAATACATCTCTTACTTCCAGGTGGACAATCCTCTGGTTCCGGTGGTCAATCCTCTTTTCATCGGTATGCACGCACTCAGAAATTCAGAAATGAGTGCCATTATGCTGGCCAAGACCAATGCCTTTGAAAAGCTGGGCAATTTCTGTGTCTGCAACGGCCGTCTGCAAATCATTGAATACAGCGATTTGCCTGCCGAGCTTGCCGAATCCACCAATCCTGACGGCACTTTGCGTTTCATTTCCGGCAGTCCCGCCATTCACGTCATAAGCCGTGAATTTGTGGAAAAACTCACCTGCTCCGGCCGTCTCGACCTGCCCTGGCACCGGGCGGATAAAAAGATCCCCTGTATTGCCGAGCCCAAACCGGAACAACCCAACGGTGTCAAACTTGAGTCTTTTATCTTTGACGCCCTTTCACTTGCCCGGACGACTCTGGTTCTTGAAGGTGACCGGGCAGAAATGTTCGCTCCCACCAAAAACCCCACCGGTGTTGACTCTGTGGAAAGCTGCCGGGAGATGCTCATTGCCCGTGATATCCGCCGTCTGCGGGCGGCCGGAGTGACCGTGGAAGAGGGGGCAAAAATCGAAATAGATCCCCGGAAAGTGCTGGATGATGCCGACGGCAGAGAACTGGCAGCCGGACTCGGTTTGAGTGTTATCCGTTCCGGCATTGAAATGGTCCTGAGCTGACATTTTTTCAGGAGTCAAGATGCCATTACGCATACATACAGAGCAGTTGCCCGGTCATCTGAATGCGGCAGAGGAAAAACTTCCTGACAGTGCACTCAGTGCATTGGGGCTGATCGTGGTAACGATTTTTCTTCTTGCCTTCGGTCTGACGATGCTTTATTCTGCAAGTTTCCCTTTGAGCGGCATCAGTTATTTCAAAAAGCAGCTGATCTGGATCTTTGCCGGTCTCGGAACGGGGGCGGTACTTTTTGCAGTGGGCTATCAGCGGATCTGCCGTCTCAGAGGGATCTGGCTGCTGATCTGCTGGATTTTGCTCCTTGGGGCCCTCTTTTTTGAACCGGTGAACGGAGCCCGCCGCTGGATCAAATTTCCGCTGCCGGGGCTGGGGGTGGTTTCTTTGCAGCCTTCAGAGCTGGCCAAGATCGCTCTGTGTATGTTTACGGCGGGCTACTGCACCTATTTTTCCCGATTCTTTTCCAAGTTCCGCCACGCCAACGGGATCATACCGCTGACCCTTTACATCGGCGTCACCTGCGGACTGGTCTGGGCGGGGAAGGATATGGGAACAACGCTGCTGATCCTGAGTTCTGCGGGAGCAGTTATGCTGGCGGCGGGACTTCAACTGCGTTATGTGCTGGCAGGCGGCGGAGCGGCGGTCCTATACTTTATTTTCCAGGTTGTAAAAGATCCTGAACGTCTTTCCCGGGTAATGACGATTTTTGACCCGGCCAAAGATGCTCTGGGAGCAGGATATCAGCTTGACCGGTCACTGATGGCCCTGGGTTCCGGGGGATGGTTCGGCCGGGGGTTCGGTTCCAGCCGTCTGAAGATCCGGTATCTGCCGGAACAGCACACGGACTTTATTCTTGCCGTCATCGGAGAAGAGCTTGGTTTGGTGACCATCTGGCTTGTGATATTGCTTTATTTGCTGTGGGGATTTTTTGCTGTCCGCATAGCAGTTGCGGCCCGTTCAAAACTGGGGATGCTTCTTGCTTTCGGCCTTGCAATGGCGATCCAGCTTCAGGCGACCATCAATCTTGCGGTGGTTTCCGGCAGTGCCCCGACCAAAGGGATGCCGGCGCCTTTCATCAGTTACGGTGGGAGCAATGTTTTTTCTTCAATTGTGGCGGTATCGCTTCTTTTGTCAGTGGCAATGGAAACTTTACGTCCGGGATACAGCGATGCTTTTTTGAATACATTGTTCAGTAAATTCAGGAAAAACAAATGAAAAACGACCATTATTATATCAGCTGCGGGGGAACCGGCGGCCACTTTTATCCGGGGCTGAGTATTGCCCGTGAGCTGAAAAAACAAGGTAAAGATGTTACTTTGCTGCTTTCGGGAGTCAATTCTCTTTCCCAGAGCCAAGCTGCCGCGGCCTATGACATAAATTCCCTTGTGCTGCCCAAGATGCCCAGCCCCGGAAAAAATCCTCTGCGCTGGCTGCAATTTCTGTGGGGATTGGCAGGGGGATTCCTGTACACGCTGATGCGTTTTCTGAAAAAACGTCCTGAAAGTCTTTTTGTGATGGGTTCTTTTGCCTCGGCTCCTGCTGCTGCGGCGGCCTTTTTTCTCAGAGTGCCTTTGTATCTGCACGACGGCAACGCCCGCATAGGCAAAGCGAACCGTTTTTTGAGCCGTCAGGCAAAGCTGCTCTGTACAGCCTTTCCTGCGGTCAATGCAGATGCCTGCCGCTGTCCTGTATTATGCACCGGTATGCCGATCCGTCCGGAGCTGGAAGAAAAGCGTCATATTTCCCGTAAAGAAGCCATTGCCGGACTCAATCAGGAATACAGCAGCGATCTTTCAGAGGCTCTTTTCACCATACTGATTTTCGGGGGCAGCCAGGGGGCGGCGACTTTGAACAAAACCTTGCCGGAAGCTCTGAAAAAACTTGCCGGAACATCCTTTCAGGTGATCCACCTGACGGGGAAAGGGAAACTTGCTGAAACAGAAAAAATCTATGAGAACAGTTCTTTCAAATATCTTCTTCTTGAAAGTTCACCCAGAATGGAGTTGTTTCTTGGAAGTGCGGATCTGGTCTTTTCCCGTTCCGGCGGTTCCAGTGTGGCTGAGCTGACTCTTTTCGGCAAAAGTGCGGTTTTGATCCCCTATCCTTATGCTGCCGAGGGGCACCAGGAAGACAACGGCCGTTTTTACGTCCGATCGGGAGCGGGAGAAATGGTTTCCGACAAAGAGCTGACTGTTGAAAAAGCCTATTCTTTGCTTCTTGCCGCGCTGGATAATCCGGAAGAGTTGAAAGCAAAAAGTGCCTGTGCTCTGAAAGCCTCATACCCGGGTGCTGCGGCACTGTTTCTGGAAAAAGCGGGTGTTTTACCCCGATGATCCCGGGGTAATTACACTCCCGGGATCAAAGAAAGTCAAAAAAACTTTTATTTTTTTCAAAATTCTCCTTGAATTTTCAAAAAACGCAGTGTATATTATGTGTACTGCGAAACAGAACTGATAAGTTTCGGTCGCGGGGGAGTAGCTCAATTGGTTAGAGTACCACCCTGTCACGGTGGATGTTGCGGGTTCGATCCCCGTCTCTCTCGCCATTTTTATGTTCTCTTTGTGAACACAATGGCGGCAACAGCGACACAAACTTCTTTCTTTTACGCGGGGGAGTAGCTCAATTGGTTAGAGTACCACCCTGTCACGGTGGATGTTGCGGGTTCGATCCCCGTCTCTCTCGCCATTTTTTTTGTCTTTTTTTCAGAAGTGCTGTAAGAGAAGCAGCAGAAAAATATATAACGTTACGTCTTTCTGTCGCCCTTACAGGGCTTTGGTTATCCTTTGCCCCGGAGATATCTCCTGCCCCCCTTGGTGCCCCGGTAATTTCTTCCGCAGATAAAGGCTGGCAGAAAAATAACGTAAGTTTGCGATAATGGATGTGGCACAGACTAAAACTACCTCTTTCCCATAGCAGACGCCGGAGGGGCAGTGCAGTACCCTCTGGCCGGTTGGCAGTCTGCGGACGTTGGCGTTGACTTACACAGCCCGCGTGTATTGACCGGAGGTGAAAGAACCCGCTGGCTAAAACTACACAAGGGCGTGGTCGGAGCCGGGAGCCAGCGAAGGCCGCAGGCCGAGCGCGCAGGGCGGAGCGTAATGAACCGCTGCGGTATTCCGCAGCGGATGCCCCCTGCGGGGGGGCAGATGAAGCGTAGACCGAGCAACAGAGCCCCTTGAGATCAGCCAAAGGCTGTCTCAAGGGGTGATACGTAATCTAAGAAAGAACGCTCCACACATCCACAGCCGAAGCCCACCACCTCCCAAATCCCGTATCACCATTGCACCCCATATCTGCGCCGCCCCGGCCGAAAGAGTTGGGGGCTTGGGGGAAGAGAAACGCTTGCCGTGTCTCTTACCCCGACTCCCCGGAGCAGAAATAATCAAACACAGCCTTAAGTATGGTCGGGTAAAATTACCATAACCTAAAAATTATCGTCCCCCTGCGATATCTCCTGCAAACCTTTGTTCCCGGCGATATCTTCTGCAAACCTTTGTCCCCGGCGATACCCTGCTGCCGCTTCTTTCACTTCTTTTACCGACCTTTATCGGGGACAGAGTCTTATTTTTTGAGTTTTTTGCCGTCACAAAAGGCTTTGCCGGCAATATTCCCCACGGTGTAATAGTTATGACTGACGGGGTCATAGATCAGGGGACGGAACTTATCAAATGTGATATTCCCCTTTTCATCGAGGACAGATTCTTCGGCACTTACGTTGAGTATTTCCCCTACGGTACAGCCGGTTTTGGGGTCAAAGCTGATAAGTTTACACTCAAGAGTAACGGGCAATTCGTCAAATACCGGAGCATCAGCAAATTCTCCTTTACGGGGGTGCAAATCGGCAGCGGCGATTTTCCGGGGGTCGTCATTTCCTGAAACGATACCCACATAGTCACATTCGACGACCCGTTCTGCTGTGCCGCAGCTGACGGTAAAAAATCCTCTTTTGAGCAGATTTTCTGCCGTTTTGTGAGGGGGATCGATACAGACAGCGATCTGGTTATGGTCGTGGATGCCGCCCCAGGCGGCATTCATAGCATTGGGGAGATCCCCGTCACTGTAAGTACCGATAATAAGGACAGGCATAGGAAAAAGCCAGGTTTGAGCTCCGAAATTTTTACGCATTGTTGAATCCTCCTTAAAAATAATGACTGTTGCTGTTAATATAACCTGTGCTGAAAACAAATTCAAATCAAAAATTCCGGAAAAGACTTGACATTTTCCTTTCCTTGTGTTATAATAGAGCAGGAGAAGCTGAAATTTCAGATAACAGATCAAGGTGTCCACTATGAAAAAAAATCTCTGCCTGAACGTTCCGATCCCCTTTGGAAGCGATCCCTGCCTTGAACCTTTCGCACCTCAGATTGCCGCCCGGCGCAACCGGATAGAACAACTTTTGACCCGGCTGACCGGCAATAAGATCCCCCTTAAAGATTTTGCTTCAGGCCATAATTTTTTCGGACTTCACAAAAGCCGCACCCAATGGATTTTCAGAGAATGGGCCCCCAATGCCAATGCCATTACACTTGTGGGAGACTTTTCCAACTGGCAAGTCAAAGAGGAATACCGCCTCAAAAATCTCGACCACGGCGTGAAAGAACTTCAGCTGCCCCTTGACGCCCTGCACCACGGTATGCACTACGCTATGCTTGTGGAATGGCCGGGCGGTTCCGGGCTGCGGCTTCCGGCCTATACCCGCAAGGTCAGTCAGGATGAAACCACCAAACTCTTTACCGCCGTCGTCTGGGATCCCCAGGAGTCTTATACCTTCAAAAACCCCACTCCTCCCCGGCCGGAAGGGACTTTGATCTACGAAGCCCACATCGGAATGGCTCAGGAAGAGGAAAAAATCGGCACTTTCAAAGAGTTTCAGGAAAAGATCCTGCCCCGTGTGGCAGCTGCCGGCTACAACACTTTACAGCTGATGGCCGTGGTGAATCACCCCTATTATGCCAGTTTCGGCTATCACGTTGCCAACTTTTTTGCCATTGCCGACCGTTTCGGAACTCCCGAAGAGTTCAAGGAGCTGGTCGATGCCGCTCACGGGATGGGGCTGCGGGTGATTATCGACCTTGTCCACTCTCACGCTGTCCGCAATGAAGCCGAAGGTCTCGCCCGTATCGACGGCAGTGTCAACACCTATTTTCACGAAGGGATCAGGGGTATCCACCCCACCTGGGATTCATTGTGCTTTGACTATTCAAAACTTGAAGTGCTCCAATTGCTGCTTTCCAACTGCCGCTTCTGGCTTGAGGAGTACAACATTGACGGTTTCCGTTTTGACGGTGTCACCAGTATGCTTTACTTTGACCACGGGATCGACCGGCATTTTTCGCAGATGCACGAATACTTTGACGGCAATGTGGATGAAGATGCTCTTGCTTATCTGACACTGGCCAATCAGGTCATCCATCAGCTCCGTCCCGATGCCGTGACCATTGCTGAAGATGTGAGCGGGATGCCCGGTCTGGCAGCACCGCAGCGGGAAGGGGGGATCGGATTTGATTTCCGTATGGCTATGGGGGTGACCGATCACTGGTTCAAGATGCTGGATCTGCGGGATGAGGAATGGGATCTTTTTCAGCTTTACCACGAACTGACCAACCATCGCCGGGATGAACGGACCATCAGCTATGTGGAGTGCCACGATCAGGCTCTTGTGGGAGGCAAAAGTGCCTTCTTTACGATGACGGGACAGGAAATTTATTTTGCGATGCATTTGAACTCCGGGAATCCAGTGATCGACCGTGCAATGGCACTGCACAAGATGATGCGTCTTGCCACGGCTGCCACAGGCCAGTTCGGCTATCTCAACTTTATGGGCAATGAATTCGGTCATCCTGAGTGGATAGATTTCCCCCGTGAGGGGAACAACTGGTCTTTCAAACACGCCCGCCGCCAGTGGAGTTTGAGTGAGGATCCCAATCTGCGTTTCGGAGCTCTGATGAAATTTGACCGGGCTGTAATGAAACTTGTGGGGACACCCGGATTCTATGAAGCCGCCCCCCAATGTGCCCGTATCGACAAACAGGCGGGGATCCTGATTTTTGAGCGGGGCACTTACTGGTTCCTCTTTAATTTCCACCCCGGATGCTCTCAGGCGGATTACTCCTTTGAAGCATTGCCGGGAGAATATGAAGCACTCCTTTGTTCCGACTGTCCGGAGTTCGACGGTTTCGGCAATGTGGAATTTCCTCACCGTTACTGGACCGTCAAAACCCCCACGGGGACAAAGCTGACGGTTTATCTGCCCTGCCGCACAGCCTTGGTGCTGAAACGGGTGACACAGTAAGTCCCTTTCAGGGCTTCCGGTGCAGTCGTCCTTCAAGATAATGTTGTACAGCATCTCTTTCAACGATATGGAGAGCTTTCCAGCGTTTGGTATCCGGCAGGATCTTTTTGAGAACCGGTGAAGCTGTCATAAGGTAACTGTTCACAGTAACAGAGATTTTTTCAGGGGCTTCAAGCACCCCTTTGCGGTGGCGGCTGCCGGGAGACCACCGAAAGCCGTACACGCCCATAATACGTTTGAATTTCCGGTTGTTACGCTCAAGATCGTCCAGAAGGTGCCTCAATTCCTCTCTGGTCAATTCGACAGTACATAAGGTATTGCGGTAGGGCATAAGGCGGAAAAGATCCTTGAACAAATTGCCCTGAGCCACAGAGGGTTCAGGAGTGTTGGCAACAAAAACAGCTCCCCTGGTTTTTCCGGCGCAGCAAATGGCATAAGCTCCCAAGCCGGGAAAATTTCTGCTGTTCAAATCCCCTTTGCGGCATATTTTCCGGTAGATCGTCTTATAAAATGGCTTTACGGCACGCTTATTCAACGCCGCAAGATCAGGAGCACTCTTTTGAATTTCTCCCCGCAGCAGTGCGGATTCCATTCTTTCGACTTTCAAAGTTTTGTCATTAAAAAATATTTTCACAAGGGCAGCGGAAGTGCCGTGAGCCCCCGGCTGGACAAAAAGAGTCCTTTTATTGCGGAGTCCGGCATTTTCCTGATGTGTATGTCCCCCTATGACCAGATCTGTTTCAGGAAAAAAGCGGGCGATTTGCTGGGCACTGAACCGGGAAGGATTGATCCCCTGATGCCAGATCAGCACGATACAATTGACCTTTGCTTTGCGGAGTTCTTTCAAGGCAGAAGCCATAACTTTTTCCCACGGAACAGTGACAGGAGCCCCTTTTACCGGCAGATGCCTGCGGTCAAGTGCACTTTCAGTCATACCGATGACCCCCACTTGAAACTTTCCTTTGTGCACCACCTTGCAGAGGACGCCCCTTTCAGAACCCCACTTCCAATCGGCTCCGAGGGTAGTCCCTTTGAAATTTCTGAGCAGAGCGACAAAGTCATTAAAAGGCACATCAAAGTCGTGATTTCCCGGCACTCTGAAATGGTAGTTGAGCATATTCAAAGCCTGTATCATAGAACGTCCGCCGTCCAGTTCGGCAAGCAGATTTCCCCCTGTCAGATCTCCGGCATCAACGATGATATCCCCTTTTGCCTGACGGATCGCCGGAGCAAGGGCGGCAAGATTGCGTAAATTACCGTGCAGATCAGTTGTGGCAACGATACGGAACTCACCGGAATAAAGGGTAATAAAAAGCAGAAACAGGACAACTGTTGTAAAAACTTTTCTCATAGGTTCGTTTCCTTAAAAATATAGAAATCAGATTTTCCGGTTATTGACGGTATAATGTAGCATCATTGGAACATACTTTCCATAAAATCATTCAAGAAATATTTATATTTTTATTTTTCAGAGTTGAAAAATTCTGTTATTGGTGCTAAATTAGCAGGGAATACACTTTTTTCAGTAAAACTTAAGGAAACGCTGTTATGAAACTTTTTTCTGCCGCCTTTCAAAAAAATCAGGAAAGCCGTTCCCGGGACGTCCCCCTTATCGAACTGCTGGTAAGCAAAACTTGTCAAATATGTATTAATGTTTTGCGAAAATTTGCCTCTTGTCTTAATATTTGTCATTGCAATTCTGCCAAATGCGGGATTGTCGATTTTGCAAATGCAAAAACGGCAATCCACCAAAAGTTTTTGGCAAGGATGGATGGGGCCCCGGGGAAGGAAGGGAGAACCTTTTTTCAAAAAGGGTTCCCTTCCCCGGCTCCTTTCACCTTGATAGAACTTCTTGTGAAAAGATCCCATCTCTGCTGTGATCGTGTTTATGGCAAAGAAGAAGGTTTTTCACCTGCCCACGGGCAGGTGAAGCTGTACAGCTTCACCTTAATAGAGCTTCTTGTGGTCATTGCCATTATCGCCATTCTGGCCGGTATGCTTCTGCCTGCTCTGGGC
>JAZUPO010000010.1:0-6111 GCA_045605205.1 Victivallaceae bacterium | reverse complement strand
AGCGCAATGATATGTTCATCATCAACTCCAGTTGAACGCAGATATTCAGTAAATAAATTGAAAAGCAGATAACTTTTGCCGCAACGGCGGATTCCGGTAATAACCTTGATCTCACCATTGTGCATACGTTCAATCAGCTGTTTTAAGTATTTTTCACGTTTGAATTGCATATCACTTATCTCCGCATAGTCGAAACTTGGTCAATTCCTTGAGTTACTTCAGAACAAATATACATCATATATGGAAAAAATCAAGGTGTATAGTCGAAACTTAGTCAAAAAAACGACAAAGTTTCGACTTGAAGAGCCTATGTGGGCGACTGGCACTGCCGGCAACTGCTGTGCATTCTGAGTTTTTCTTAACCAAAGTGAAGCGATTTTCAAAAATTTATTTCACAGCGAAATTCTGAAGTTTCTGCCTCAAAATGCGGTTCAGAATGGCGGTTGCGTTAAAGATTCAGCCGCCATTTTTTTTCAAAAAAATTGTAATTGGTGCCATTCCATACAAATAACTTTCTATCGTGCATTTGCAATTGAATTATTCTCTTTTGCTGGTCTCCCCGGACGTAAAAACAATCTGCCCGCTTTGGATGATAGGCGCGCAAGGAAATCCTTATCGCCTAAAACAGATGCAGAAGATCTGAACTCTTTCAAGTCTTCATCATAAGGCAAACTCAAATATTCAGCGTAGTTTTGACGGAATTTTTCATCAAAGGGCGGCTGCAAAAGCGGATGTTTTTCAGGGAAAATCACCGGAGATTTTTCGTCTGTCAAATAAAAACGGGCTGAACTCCAGAGATAGTCAACAATATTTGCAGGATCAACGATTCCTGCCCGGACTGGATTCAGTTCTATGTATCTTCCCAGTCTGGAAAGGTATACCGACTTTTGAACGATCACACTCTTGAAACGCCCTTGCCATACCGGACCGAAACCATTTTGACTTATTTTATGGTAAAATTTACTGTAATGGCAGGATAATCCGCTCACAAAACTTGAGATATTTTTTATGTTGCCCTCTGCTGCAATATGAAAATGATTGCTCATCACACAATAGTGATAAATATTCAGCTCATATTTTCCGGAAAGCCGTTCCAGCAGCTCAAGAAATTTATTTTTGCATTCCTGAGAATCCAAGATCCACAGATTATTTGCACGGCGGTTATAGATATGATAAACCCCGGAACCAAGATTACGCCGTGGAAGCCGTCCCATAAATTAATCCTTTTTATTCACTTAACCACAACACCGGGTAAGAATAATATAGCATCCGTAATCCAATTTGTCAAGCCAAAATACCCAAAGAGAATAATTTATATGTAAAAAATTGCCTGTCATTGAGATATATAGAATGGCACCATTTAATAGTAATAGTAGTAATAGTGATTTATTACTTATTTGTGTCACACCCCCACGATGCCCCCACAAAAAAAAATCGCATTTTTTCTTCATCTTTTCGTAAGAGCCCTTGTTTTATGAGAGAAAACATACTATATTATTATGTATTTCCGGATATGACAAACTTTTACTGTTCAGCAATCCGTTAAAAGTCAATATGCCTGAAAAAGTATTATCTTAACTGAGTTTCAGATTCAGAAAGGAATAGTTCGTATATATGAAGATCGAAAAACTAGCTCTTGTCATCCCAGTTTACAATGAGTCTGAAATCATAGCCTCAGTGGTGAATGAATGGACGTCTGCGTTGGATAAAATTTCCGGAAATCAGAGCACCTTTCAATACTCGGTGCTTTTGTACAATGATGGTTCCAAAGACGGAACTCTGAAAATTCTCCGGGAACTGGAAGAAAAGTTTTCCGGAAAAATCAGGGTTTTCGACGAAAAAAACAGTGGTCACGGGCCGACTGTGCTGAAAGGATACCGGAGAGCCATTGAAGAAGGTTTTGATTGGATTTTTCAAGTCGATTCCGACAATGAAATGACCTCTGAAAAGTTCCATATTCTGTGGGACAACCGGGAAAAGATCGATTTCGGCGTCGGCAGACGCTCAGGCCGGACTCAGGCTCTGCCCCGGAAGATCGTTTCCGGAATTTCCAGGGCAACTGCCTCTTTGCTCTACGGCAAAGGAGTTTGGGATGTTAATACACCCTACCGGTTGATGAGAGTTGCCGCAATGAAAGATATTCTGTTGCAAATCCCCGCCGACAGTTTTGCGCCCAATGTTATCATTTCCGGAATGGCGTCAAGATATAAATTGCGTTTAATGGAAATACCCGTGGCGCAGCACGAACGCCGGACAGGAACCGTTTCAATAAAAAAATGGAAACTTTTGAATGCGGCCATTCAAGCTTTTTCAGAAACGGTTGAATTTGCGTTGAACCGGAAAAACAGTTGGATACTGTTGCTCATTGCCGCAGTGATTTCACTGTCAGCCAAGCTGTATTTGGCTTCCACCGGTTACAATTTCGACTATGAGTCATACCGGATCGTCGCCGATATAATGCACAAAGGCGGAAATGTTTACGCCGAAACCGCACGGTACAATTACGGTTCCGTATGGTTTTATGTCCTGTTGTTTTTATCAACGGTTTCAGGGCCGCTGTTCCGTTACGCAGTCCCATTGTTTCTGGGATTGGCAGACATCGGGATCGCTGCACTGTTGTGGAAAAAATACCGTTTGCGGGTTGCGGCATTGCTTTTTCTGCTGTCACCTCTATCCATCCAAATATCCGGATTCCACAATCAATTTGACAATGTGGCCGTATTGCTGATGTTGTGTGCCGGAGCCATATTGTCGGAATCTGACGATCCCTCTCTGAAAAGGGTTTTGACAGCCTCAGTCATAACGGGTATATCCCTCATTACGAAACATGTCTTCATATTTTTCGTCTTTTGGTTTTTGTTCAGAAACTATACCTGGAAAAAGAAACTTCTGCTGTTTCTCATTCCTCTGACTATGTTCGGAGCAGGATTTTTGCCCTATATCTATCCGTGGAGTACGGCAAGCGTCAAAAACATCAAAGAGGATACACTCTTTTTGAAGAAACAGTGTTCTGTGTTATACGCCAATAAATTAAGAATGTCAGAAGCTCAGAAAACAGAAATAAAAGAATATGATTCTGAAAGATTCAAAGCTGCTGTGTCGTGTATAAATAATGTTTTCCGTTACAGAAGTTTCAATAACAGCATTCTTTACAACTACTATCTGCCCAAGGTGGTGCAGTTTTTCATATCGCCATATTTTTTATTTCTGGCAGGAGTTCTTTTCAGCGGTTGGCTGTGCCGGAAAAAGACGGTGTTCGATGGAATTATTTTTTATTGTATAAGTCTCGTTTTGTTTTCGATTGCAACAACCAACCAATATTTGGCGATCCCATTGGTTGGCACAAGCGTCTGTTATCTGCCCTTTGGCCTGTTATACAATCTGATCCCCGGAGCAGTTTTGATGGTGAATAATGCTTCCATACAGACCAATATGTACATTTTCTGTATCGGACTCCTCCTTGTTATATACATAGACTTCCTTCAGAGAAACAAAAGCAGAAAATGAAGACAACATTCCCCATATACATAATCGGAGCCGGATTGTTCGGCATAGTCATAGCCGAACGGTTGGCATTTCACGGCATTGAATGTGTCATCATTGAAAAAAGCAGCCACATCGGAGGAAATTGTGCTTCTTACATTGATGAGCATACCGGTATCGAGATCCATCGGTACGGTTCCCATATATTTCACACCTCTGATGAAAGAGTTTGGAACTACATAAATCAATTTGGCTCTTTCAATGATTATATACATCACGTTCAAATCAATACCGGAACGCAAATCTATCCTTTGCCGATCTCTCTGGCAACGATCAACAGTTTCTTCCGAAAAGCATTTTCACCCCGGGAAGCATATGATTTTATCACTGCCAAATTGCCAAAACTTAAAAGCATCAACAACCTTGAAGAAAAAGCACTGTCGTCAGTGGGCAAAGAGCTTTATGAAGCTTTCATCAAAGGTTACACCCAAAAGCAGTGGGGCAAAGCACCTCATTTGCTGCCCGAGGAAATAATCAACCGTCTTCCCGTCCGTTTTGATTACAACACCCGTTATTTCTCTGACAAATATGAAGGGATCCCGACAGAGGGCTACGACACTTTATTCCAAAAAATGGTTGCCGATCCATTGATCAAGATACACTTGGACTGCGATTTTTTTGACATCAGAAAAGAACTTGCCCCCGGGATGATTGTGTTTACCGGTGCAATAGATGAATTCTTTGACTACCGTTTGGGGCGTCTGGAGTACCGCTATGTGCGCTTTGTCTATGAAAAACACGACATTGCTGATTTTCAGGGAAACAGTGTCATCAACTACGGCTCCCCGGAAATCCCTTATACCCGGATCCACGAATTCAAGCATTACCATCCTGAGAAAAACTATATACCGGAAACTGTCATTTGCAAAGAGTTTTCCTGTGATCACACTCAAGGCGGCAGAATGGCCTATCCGGTCAGGACTCAAAAGAACTTGGGGATTTACCGCCAATATGCGAATCTCGCCCAAGTCAATCCTCAAATTATTTTCGGAGGCAGACTCGGCTCATATTGTTATTGGGATATGGACGATACCATAGATGCGGCCTTAACGTGTTTCAACGAAAAAATCATGCCCCAACTTCAATCGTAAAAGTTCCTCTTTGTCCCGGGGAAACGGGACGTAGAAAACTGTCCGTCAATGCTGGCTTTGAATCACTGATCCGGAGATTTTTTCTGCTCAAACAAGTTGCACCGGCGGCTTTGATTTAAAAACAAGGTTCTGCTTCACCCAATGGTCTATTTGGATTTTTACCGACATTTTACCCTCAAAAAGCATCAATTCTTACCGAGGTAATGGGGGAAGATAAAAAAACGTGGGAGTTTTGGGCAAAAATGTCGAAAAGACGCATTGAAGTGTATGTACGCGTACATACGGAAGGCGGTGTTGAACAGGCATATTATCACAACTGCAAACAAATCGGCTTCTCTAAAATGACGCAGGCCGACGTAAACAAAAGGCTGAAAAAGAAAAAATGGCAAGATATTTGGTTTTTTTCAATTTATTACTTGAAATAAAAGAGTTCTGAGGTTATTTTTTAAAGATAACTTTTTAGTTAGATAACAAAAATAATCAAAGGAAATCTTGAAAAATGTCAAAAAAACATATATGTTTTTTCAGTGCACTTCTCTTGTCTCTTGTGCTTGCCCTGCCTGCCTATGGGGCAGAAGGAGCTGCAAACGAACTTCCTCCCGTCGTCCGGACATTGAAGGATATCGAACAGTTCCGGAAGAATGTGGAAAGCGTCCTCCGCTCCCTCTCTGAAATGTTTTCAAACGATGCGGCTTTCCCTGCTATGTCAATCAAACGCCCCAAACTTCAGCCTGCCTACCACCGGATCATCAAGGGGGAAAACAACCGTTCCGTCCTGATTTTCCGTCCTCGCTTCAGCAAGGCGGAACGGCTCTACAAAGCCCTTGACGGCGTGGTCGTGGGGACCGTCCTTATTGAACAGGTCAAAGAGGAAAATATGCTGATCCTCAATGCCCCCGACAAGGAAATCAATACCTATCTTGAGATTCTCCGCAGTCTGGACGTGCCCGGTGCACAGCTGTTGATCGAAGCAAAAGTCGTGGAAGTCACTTTCAAAGACGAAACGCTCCGTAACCTTTCCATCAACTACACCACCGGCGGCAACTCCTTCGGTGCCGTAACTCAAGTGCCGGGTACAGCGGCTCAACCTACTTCCGGATTAGGCGGCAACTTCAATCCCCTTACCGGCAAAGACAAGCTGGATATCTCTTTTAAATGGCTTCAAATGGCTCAGGATGCCAAGATCCTTTCGGCTCCCAATATCCTTCTTTCACGCAATGAAACAAGCCGGATCGTCACCGGTCAGGATATTCCTATTCAGGAAGCCAACTCCACCAGCAGCACCCTGCAGATGTCCACAAAGTACAAGAGTGTTGGTGTGAAACTGGAAGTCGAACCCCAGATGATCAACGATGACTGCGTGACCTTGCGCCTCTGGCCCCAGGTTTCCAGCATTACTAAAAATGAACAGATCGCTGTGGGCGGTTCTGCTTACTCTGTGCCTGTGATCGCTGTCCGCAGTATCGAAAGTTACTTG
>JAZUPO010000009.1:0-13359 GCA_045605205.1 Victivallaceae bacterium | reverse complement strand
TGGTGAGCAGAGCTTTGCAGTTGCTGTTACCAGCATTCCAGAGCAGGATATCGCTCAAGCCGTTGTTGTCAAGATCATTTCTGACTTCAGCGGCCTTGAGAGCAAGGCCATCACCGGTGATGCTGAGGACAAATCTGTTGTTGTTAAAGATAACGCTCTCGTTGAGGCTGACGGATTCGCCGCCGAGCACAACACTTCCTGCGAACTCAGTGATGCCGCTTACCAGGAGGGATTCACCGTCAGCATCGGCAGCGAAAGCGGTCAGGTTGATGACCAGATCGCTGTCAGCAAAGGCACCGTTGTTTTCCCCAGTAATGACAATGGCGGTCTCACCAGCATAAGCCATATCAATGGTAAGTTTGCCGCTGCTTTCGATGATATCAGCTTTAACGCTCACGCCGTCAGCAATGACCAGTATATCGTTGAAACCCGTCATAAAGTCAACAGTCTCAACAGTGACATTGCCATTGGCATAGAAGATATCGGAACCGAGAGTCATACTGATGGAACCGGCCTCGAAAGCATTGGCCGTAATGGAGGTGAAACCTGCAATAACATTGACAGTGATCTCATCGTTGATGGTGAGGATGCCGCTGTCGCTGCTGAGAGTACCGTTGATAACACCGGTTCCGGAAAGTTTGATACTTTCGTCAGCGGTCATAGTTCCGGTAAAGGTGCTGCCCTCTGCAATGGTGACATCGGCATCGGTCATCGTAAGATCGGCGATAATGTTAGAGTTCACGATCTCGAGAGCAACGTCGGAATGGGTAAAGGTGAATTCACCCAGATCGCCTTCGGAACCGGTGATGGTGAGTTTTTCAACATCAGCGGCGAGCTCGTTCAGGGATCCGACAGCGTTCACGCCGTAGATACATCCGGCAGCCACCTGCTCATAGACTTCAGAGCCAGCCCAGAGAGTGCTGAGGGTGACGTTTTTCTCAGAGAAGTCAGCAGTCACAGCGTACAGGTCGTTGTTGTAGACTCTGAAGCCGTTGTAAAGCTCATTTGCATTCACATTGCCATAAGCCTCGAGCTTCATAGAACCGGTACCGGTATAATCCATTACCTTGAGGATGCAGCCTTCAGCCCCGGTCATATCAAAGGTAATGGCACCGGCGTTGCTCAGGGATGCGAACTTGACCGCAGAGGTGATGTCGGCGGTGATGGCGCCGTCGGCAGTGATGGACAGATTCTTGATATCGGCAACAGCGCCGTTGGTCAGAATCAGATCGCCGCGGAGGTCGAGTTTGGTTTTGGCGGTGAAGGTAGCCGCGTCAACAGTGATGACAGAAGCAGTACTGGTGAGAACAGTTGCGCCGGTAAAGGCGGATCCGGTGCTGATGTCAAGCTCAGCCTTCTGGTTCTGATAGTAGCCGCCGACGTAGAAGTAAGAGGTGTACTCAAGTGAAGAACCATTCTTCAAAGTCACCTTGCCGTCGCTGCCGCCTGCGTTCATCTGGCCTTCCCAGGTGATCTTGGCACTGGAGTTATCAAAGACCACCTGTCCGGTCATACTGAGAGCATTGCTGACCTTCAGATCAGTGTTGACCAGATTGACAGCGGAATTGTTGATCCAGCTGGCGGATTTGGCGTTCACTGTGGTACGGTCGCCCTGAGCGTCACCGATATTGACGGTACAGAATTGGCCGACCACGAAGTTGGAAGTGCTGGTGAAGCTGCCGGTAATGGTTGCACTCACAGCTTCTTCCACGGCGTATCCGGAAGGATATCCCACATAGAGAATATTAATGGTTGTTTTGCCTGAGATCTTGCCATCACTACCGTAGACCACCACGGTGCCGATCTCAACACTGGAATCAGTGATCTCACCGCCGTTGTGGAGTTCGATAACGCCGTTGTTGATTTCAGCGATATGAAGTTCAGATTTGCCAGTGACCTTGAAAGAACCCTGTTCAATGGTCATATCACCTCTGACAGTGTACTTATAATCTTTGTCGGCGGCAGTAACGATGTAATTGCCGGCGGTCATATCATTATTGGCAGTTTTGTCAGAGAAAATGTCCTTAAAGGCTTCACCGCTGATAGAGGTTTCATTAGCCTTGAGAGTGACCTTGAAGGTGATACCGTCAAGGAACGAATCGTCTTCTTTAATGAAGGAAACTTCGATCTCACGGTCTTCAGTTGAAGCAGTGAATCCGCCCAGCTCCCAGGTGCCGTACTGCATTTGGATGCACCCTGCGTCGATCTTGCCGCCCTGAGCGTCGATCACGCCGCCGTTGTTGATAAGTTCGGCGTTGAGAGTACCGTTTGCCGCGTTGAGAACACCTGCGTTGTTGAACAAACTCACAGCAATTTCGGTTTCGTCAGTGCCGGTCACATTGACCACACTTTCGTTGACAACAGCATTGATGTCACCGTCAGTAAGATTCAGAGTTCCGGTTTTGCCAACGTTGAGTGTGCCTTCACCCTCAACATAGTTGAGTGTGGCAGTACCGTCGACAGTGAAGTCAAATCCGTCGGCGATATCAGCCTTGGCGGCGTTGAGAACGCCATCTTTTCTGACCAGGAGATAATCTTCTGTGCCGTTGGCAGAAAGGGTCAGCCAGTCATTGACGGTCAACTCACCGCTGATGTCAAGGCCGTGGCCCTGAGCAAAGGCGGCATTGACTTCCACAGCACCTTCGACTATGAAGTTGCCGGAACCGACGCAGAGCAGCGCATCAGCGATAACGGTCACATTCTTACCGATGGTGAAATCAGCCAGGGAGTTGCTGATCTGAGAATAGGGCTGATCTGCCGCAGGGGCATTGCCTGTGGTCATATCAATATCGCCCCAGTGCCAGCTCTGGTCGTTGTTGCCAAGATCAATAACCAATCCATTGGGATTGACAGTAGTGATGGCACCGCCCTCCACGGCCCAGTTGTAAAGTAAAGCCGTGTTGCCTTCTTCGACTTCGACTCTGCCGACTGTGCTGTCGCTCATTGCGGAGTTGACGGCATCGGCAATGTAATCATAGGCATTGTAGCCCACCACGTTGCCCTTGACGCCGGTACCGAATTCATAACCTGCGTAAGCATCGCCCACGTAGAGAGTGCTTCTGTCGGAGTCGGTAAGGAAGACATCACCGTCGGCACCGTAGAAGACATTGTTGTCACCGAGGTTGATAACGTCAACACTGCCTTCGAGTGAGGAGGTGCTGGTGAGGTCGATGATCTTCTTGACACCGCCAGCAAAGTTGGCAGCATCAATGGTGATCGTGCCTGTACGGGTGATATCTGTGGCGGTAAAAGTACTCAAAGCGTCAACGGTAATGGTTCCACTGTTGTCAACGGTTCCGGCAGTGAAGCTGGAATCGGTCACAGTGATGGAACCGCTGTTGTCAACGGTGTTTTCCCAGCTGAAGACTGCTCCGTTGATCACATTGAGGGAACTTGCTTCATAGATGACCAACTCCTGAGAACCGACCTTGACGAACTTACCGTTGTTGCTGTCTTCAGAAGCGTAAGTACCGTCAACAGTCACGGTCATAGCGTAGGTTTCACCATCAGCACGTTTGCCGCTGGCACCGATGTTGCTCTGGCCGCCGCCGGAGGAAAGGTCGCCGTAGACATAACCGTAAACGGTGACAGCACCGGTCTGCAGACTGAAGCGTCCGTTTCCGCTCATATAGGTGGCAGTAACAACACCGTCTTTGGCGACGATGAGTTCGTCTTTTCCATTGGGGCTGTAACGGTCATTGGGGCTGTAACGGTCATTGGTGACGATAAAGGAGACGGCATTGACAGTACCTTCGATGACGAACTTGGCATCCACAACAGTACCGTCGTCAGCAGCCCCCATATCGTAGGCGTTGAAATTGGCAGTGTTGATGACGGAACCGGCTTCAATGACACCACTGTTGGTTGTCTGGAAAGCATTGAGGTTCATCACAGTGTTATCACCGATAACAGTATTGCCGTAAACATTGACACGACCGGCGGCGCTGACCAGCACACCTGTATAGTCTGCATTGACATCAAAACCGGAAAGCTCAGCATCACCGTAAATTCTGACGGCTTTGGAGGTCGCACCAATGCCGCCGGTGAGGGTAATGGCTTCAGTGCTGTTCTGATTTGCATAGATATCCTGCTTCAGAGTACCCACGTTGAGTTCAGTGGCACCTGCGCCCAGGGTGAAGGAGGCGCTGCCGGAGACTTCATCTGCGGTAAAGGTACTGTCGGCAATGAAGAGAGCTCCGTTATTGGTCAGCACAAGGTCTGAATAGTCTGCGGTAGAGCCGTTGACAAATCTCAGAGTACCGCCGTTTGTGCTGTCGTAGGTTGCGGTCATAATACTGTTATCGAAGGTGAAAACGGAGTCCTTGTCGTTGGTGTTGAAAGGTCCTGCCGCAAGCACGCTGTCGGTAAAGTTAAAGGTGTAATTACCGTTGCCCAGTCCTTCAGTCTCCTGGAAGTTGAAGGAGTTGGCTTCAAGAACAGAGTTGGTGAAGCTGAACACGTATGCCCCGGAAGCTCCGTCAGCTTTGGCACGGTTGGAGAAGGACATATCCAGATCGTCCATACCGATGCGGACATAGGCGTTTTCAGCAGTAAAGTAAAAGGTGGTATCAGCATAACCGGAATTGGTCATAGCGATCACACCGCCTCTTGCGCTGAAATCAGCGGCATCAGCATCAAGTCCGGCAGCATAAGTTTCCTTGGCATTTACCAGTTCGCCATTGATGGTCACGTTGTCACCGTAACCGAAGCCGTACTTGTCTTTGCCGGTCAGGGTGACGGAACCGCCAGCTGCGACGCTCCACTTCTGATTGGGAGTGTATGCAGTGCCAAAGTCGGCAATATTCTCAAAGGTATTATCGCCGGTGAAGGTGACAGCACCTTCAACACTGACTTTACCGCCCACGGTGGAATCCTTGATCACTGCACCGTCAAGAAGCTCAATGGAGTTTCCGGTAAGAGTTCCGATATTGAGGGTGGAAGTTCCGCCGACGGAAATGGTTCCCTGATTGTCGATTTTAACTGCGGTGATCTCGTTGATACCGCCTTCTACGCCGCTGTCAGCAGTGGTGATGCTGCCGTCAGCGCCCACATTGATGAGGCCAAGGGAGGAAAGTTTGGAACTTGCAAGGGTAATGGCACCATTGATGTTGTTGCTGCCCTGTCCGTCTTTACCGAGACGCATTTCGGAATCGGTCAGAGTAATGGAAGTACCCTCTGCCATACTCAAATAACCGAACTCTTTGAGGCCGATGAAATCAAGAAGTGAACCGTTGGCAGCAGCAATGGAAGCACCATGGACCATAACCACCTGTCCGGGCTGGGTATTGGCACCGCCGATGGTTGAAACACGGGCGTTGTCCAGCACCAGTTTGGCAGCAAGTTCGCTGTTGTCTCCGATATGAGAGACTTCGGCATCATGTCCCAGAAGGATATAACCGAACTCGGCGGCAGTGTCTTTCACGCTGAAGGTACCGGAGTAATGTCCGAGGTAGTTTTTTGCCTTAAACTGAACTTCGGCTTCGGCACCCTTGCCGGCTTCGGCAGTACCCACCACATAGATACCGTCGTCAGCATTGCTATACTTACGGCTCATAGTGGTATAGACTTCGGCATTTCCGGTGAGGGTCAGTTTACCCGAGCTGTAGAATGTGGTACTGGACTTCACATCACAGGCAAATCTATTTTCACCGTACAAATAGAAATACTTGGCGTCAACAGTAATATTTTCACCGATGTTCGCACCGGTAAAGTTGACATAATTGCTGTCGGCACTGTCGCTAATGGTGACACCGTCTTCAGCCCCGGTCTCAACAGTACCGGAAATGGTCTTGCCGCTGAGTGCAGAGTCGGTATCGCTGTTGACAACGAACTTCACCGTCGTTTTATCAACTTTGGAATCCAGAGCCGCGGCAAAGGAGTTGAAAGCATTGATACCCAGATACTGATCTTCTGCGACCTCTTTACCGAATTCACCGGTATAAGCAGCATCCACATAGAATGTGCTCATATCAGCATTGTGGATGAAAATGTCACCGTCGTCAGCGATTGCCAACTGTGCACCGTTGACTGTGATCTTTTCTGTGTCATATTCAGCAGCAGTTCCGGTGACATCGACCACCTTACGGGCACCATCAAAGTCATCTCCGGCATTGATAGTCAGGGTGCCTGTCAGGTTAAAGGTTCCGGCGGAAACTGTACCGCTGCCGTTGACGGTCATAGTGCTGCCGTTGTAAACATTAAGTGTTCCAGCCTGAACGTATCCGGCCACAGTGAGAGAGGCTTCCATTTCGCCCCAGGAGGCGGGCTGACCGACCCACAGAGTATTGTCGTGGATGGAACTGCCGCCCTCAGCGATGGTCAGATTGCCGCGGACGTAATCCAGTCCGTCGCCGGTGCCCTGGCTGTGGAAATTGCCGTTGACAGTGATGTCACTGTCGTAGGAGTAATACATATAGCCGGTTTCAAAGTTGGCATTGAGAGTGTAGGTGCCGTGCTGGAAGAATCCGTAGTTGGCAGTGATCGTGCCGCCGTTGATGATGTATTCATTTCCGGCAGTGTCAGAGGAGCCGAAAGAGAAATTGTTGAGAGCAAGTGTCTTGCCTTCTTCCACAGTGATGGTTCCGCCGTTGACAGCCTTGAGAGTCTTGATGGTGTTGTTTCCGGCGAAATTCAGATTTTTCTGAGCTTCCACGGTGCCGCCCACAGAGGAGTCGGTCAATTCTGCGCCGTCCTCTGCCAGAAGCGTTCCGGTGAGGGTCGTGATGTTCAGGGTATTGCCCTCACCGGCAACGGTGAAGGTGCCCTCTGCGGTATCCACGGCACCGGCACTGAAAGAAGCGTTCTCAAGGGCGATGGTTCCGCTGTTGGCGAAGGTGGAAGCCCCCGTCAGATTCAAAGCGGCACCATTGACATTGATGGTACCTTCGTTGGCACTGTAATGTTCAGTGGTGTCATAGGTGTTATTGGCATTGACTTCGGCACCGTTGAGGATCTCAACAGTTCCTTTGTTGCGGAACACTCTTGAGAAATTCACCTCATCAGTACCGTCAAAGGTAATGGTACCTCTGGTGGAGTCATTGAGCAGATCTTTGGCGGTGACAGAGGTTCCTTCAGAGAAGGAGATATTGACATCGGCAGTTTCCTGAGCCTGAGTCTGAACTCTGTTGTCAAGAGTCACGGTACTGTTCCGGAACTCAACATTGAAGGTACCGTAGCCGATTTCCTGACCTACCTTCACACCTTTGGCGGAGATCTGATTCGCAGTCAGGGTGGAGTTGGTAAAGGTCATAGTGCTCACAGGAGCATTCTCTTCATAGGTCATACAGGCACCGTCAAGAGAAAGTGCCCACACATCTTTGATTTCGGCATTTTCAATGTTCCAGGTGGCGCCGTTCCCCAGCTTGAAGCCGTCGGAACCGTTGCTGCCGAAGGAAAGTGTACCTGTCACATTGACAGTATCACCGGCACCGGCATCAATGGAAGTGATGGTATTGGAGCCTGCAAGGTTCAATGTACCCGCCTCGTCACCGTTGACAGAGAGGAGATACTTGTATCCGCTGTTTTCAACGCCCGCGTAGGTCTCAGCCCCCTTGATGGTGGAGTCTGTGAGAGTCGCACCGTCGGCGGCGACGATGGCGTTGCCGTCAAATGAGGTGATGTTGAGTTGGGACTCACCGGAAACACCGATGACTCCGGCACCATTGTCAACAGCTCCGGCACTGAAGGAGGCACCGGAAACGTTGATGGTTCCGCCGTTGGTGACAGCACCTGTGGTATTGAACTGACCGTTTTCGGAAATTTCAAGGACAGCCTCAGCGTCAAGAGTCATATCCTGCTTGTTGAGTTCGAGGGTACCGCCGGTCACGTTGACGTCTGCACCGTAAAGTTCCACGCCCACATTGGTGGTGGAGTCGATATCAAGAACTCCTGCCACGTTGACGATTCCCTGAATATCACCGTGCTCATCAAGTCCGCCTTTGGTGTTGTTCTGGTAAGTTGCCACCTTGACTTCGCTGGTTGCGTCGATGGTAAGAGAGCCTTCCACGACAATGCTGTTGACATCGGCGTAGGAGCCGTCTTCAAAGACGAAGTTGACACCAACGGCGCTCTTGATGTAATTGGCTTCAAGTTTACTGTCGGTAAAAGTAAGGTTCCAGACGGCATCCTCGCTGGCGCGGACATTGGCGTTGCCCAGACTTGCCGCCTTGATGTAGGAGTTGGTAAAGTTCCAGGTGTAAGTTCCGGTGGCATTTTTCCAGGAAGAACTGTCCAAATCGACGTAGGCGTTGTCCACATCGAGGACACTGGTTCCCCAGCCGCCGATGCTGAAACCGCTGGTGCTGTCGGCCTTGAGTGAAAGGGTCACACCGTCCAGAGTTTCAAGAGCGGTGGCATCTTCGATAGTGCCTTTGACGGTGATATCTCTGTTATAACCGAGAGTGTAGCGGCTGATCAGCAGACTGGCATTTTCATTGACAACAAAGTCAAATCCCACAACAGAGTTATCGAGGGCGGCAGTGATTTTGTTTTCGCCTTCAAAGGTGGTGATGCTGTTTTCTGCAAACTGGACAACACCGGCACCTGCCACGGAGCTGTCTTTCAGAGTGGTACCGTCCTTGACGGTGACAGTTCCGCTTGCCAAATTGGCAATGTCAAGTTCGGCAGTTCCGGAAACATTGAAAGCACCTTCACCGGTAAGCTCGCGGATGACCGCTTTGCTCTCTCCGGAAAGTTCAACAGTTCCGTTGTTGGTGAAAACACCCTTGTTCTGAGCGGCTTTGATCACATCGCCGCTGACAAGAGCACCGTCGGCAAGAAGGGTACTGCCGGTAACATTGATGACTCCTGCGTTGACGATATTGCCGCTGGCTTTGAGCACAGAACCGTTTTCAAGAGTGAATTTGCTCCCGGCTTTGACATCAAGTTTGCCGAATCCGTTGGAAACGGGGTTGTAGTGCCAGACACCGGCAGCGTCGGCGCCGATGGTGATGAGAGAGTTGTCGGCAGTGAAAGTACTTTCACCGTTGAGCTGGATGTAGTCGTAAACGCCCAGATAGTTGTTGGCGATTTCCACAGAGCCGGTACCGAAAGCTCTCAGATACTTGGTGTACTGGGCGGCATCGGCAGTTGCGCCGTCGATGGTGAATCCATCTTCGCCCTTAACAGAAAGAGTACCTTCGATACGGGCGACCTCGGTGTGGGTGATGATCCTGCCGCCTGCTTCCACCTCAAGGCTGCTGCCTTCGCGGACTACGTAAAGAGGAAGATTCAGTGTCGTATCGGCATCGACAACAGCTTTCACTGCGGTGTCGGCGTTGTCCAATTCACCGAATTCAAAGGTAACATAGGTTTTTTTGCCCTCAGTGGGGCTGACAGAGTCAAATGCAAGATCACTGAAGTTGACGGTCACATCATCTGCAGCATCAGCAGCCTTCACAAAGGAAACATAGAAGAGTGTGGCGCTGTCGTCGTTCCAGGTGAATTTGCCCCCGGAAATGGTCAGATCCTGAGAAAGCGCCACGGAAATATTTTCATCGGGGAACTCTTCCACGCTGCCGTCGGCGATGACGATTTTGGAAGTGGCTCCGCCAACTTTCTTGAGGGCTTCGGTAAAGGAACCGAAAGCGTTGACGCCATAGTATTTGCCTTCGTCGACGGGGTCGGCGAATTCTCCCTCAAAAGAGCTGTCAACATAGAATGTGTCAACAGCGATGTTGCTCAAGGTCACATCGCCGTCGGCGCCGTAGTAGACGTTGATGCCTTCGGCAAGGTTGTCGAAGGTGATCTTGCCTTCAAGAGAGGTATCGCCGCTCAGGTCGATGACTTTGCTGATACCGCCGAATCCTTCGGCATAGATGGTGATGGTGCCTTCACCATTCAGGGTGTCAGCGGTGATACGGGAGTTGAAGTCAAGAGCAATGCTGCCGCTGTTGACAACGGCGTCAAGGGTGACAGAGGCACCGTTGCTGAGGGTGAGAGTACCTTCAGCTTCAAGAACCACAGAGGAAAGAACCGCGTCAGCAGCGTCATCTGCTTCATAGAGAGTTCCGCCGTCAATGACCACGGAACCCTTTTCAATAAGGAGTCTGCCGTCGGAGATCTCACCGGGGATATTTCCCCAGATCATATCGCCGTAAACGGTAAGAGTCGCCCCTTCACGGACCTTGACGCCCTGAGTTCCGGCGACGATCATATCGGCCTCTTCAGCAACGGTCACGTCGCCTTTGAGGTTGTATTCACCGGCGGAAACAGTTCCGTTGACAGTTATGGAGCTGCCGGTACGGACATAAATGGCATCTGTGCCCTCAACGGAAGTGCCTTCGGCAATGACAAGTCCGGAAGCGTCGCTGTCAGCTCCGGCGGCGTAATCATAGCCCACATAGATCAGCTTAACTTTGACGTCAGCAGCAGAGGTGAAGACGGCACCATTCTGAATAGCAAGGATACCGCCGTTGATGCCGGCGTTGATGGAATCGGTATCGCCGATCACGTCGATGCGTCCGTTGTTGGCGATAGTGTCGGCGGTGATCGCGACACCGTCAATATCAAGAACGCCCTCTCCGGCAATTTCGATGGCGGCGGCTTCGAAAGCACCGCCGGTGATGACAACGTTATCACCGATGACATTCACTGCGGCAGTGGATTTGAAAACAGCCTTCTCGCCCATTACAATATTGACATCAACAAGCTCCGCGCCA
This sequence comes from Victivallaceae bacterium, assembly GCA_045605205.1. Classification (GTDB taxonomy): domain Bacteria; phylum Verrucomicrobiota; class Lentisphaeria; order Victivallales; family Victivallaceae; genus UBA1784. The sequence goes on along the minus strand of JAZUPO010000009.1, from coordinate 2,701 downwards.
TTAACGCTCAAAACACCATCCAGGATCACCTGAGCAGTTCCCTCTTCGCTGCCGAACTCGAAAGGAGAGGTATTGAATCTGAGTTCGACACCCTCACTGATGGTCAATTCACCTGTGACAGCGATTGTGTCATACACATTCTTGAAGAACAGGAAAGCATCTTCGGTCTGATCTTCGGACTGTTTCACAAAAGAAACCTTGCTGTCGAGGGCGCCGATGGTCCACTCAGTGCAGGCATATCTGCCTTTGATGCGGAACGTTTCACATCCGAATTCCTTGAAGAAATCCAGAGCTCCGGCGATATTGTTAGCGTCGAAAGCGTTGACACCGGCATAAGCGCCGTCAACGACAAGTTCGCCGAACTCTTTGCCGGCAGCATCAGTGGTCAGGAAAACTTCGGAGTAATTTGCATCCGTGATGCAAATGTCCCCATCAGCGCCGTAGCAAACATTCAGTTCGTCTATGTTCTCAAAGACGATCCGTTTGTCACCCTTGAAGGAACCGTCGGGATCATTCAGGTCGATGACCTTGAGGAAACCGGTCTCAAAACCGGCGGCGTCAATGGTGATAAGAGCATTTTCGCCCAGAGTCAGGTCATCGCCTGAAATGGTGCTTTCAATGGCGGTCAGTTTGATGCTGCCATCGACATTCAGATTTTCAAAAGCGGTTTCAGCGTTGACCAGAGTCAGAGTTCTGCCTTCGCCGACAAAGAGAGAGGTGGCTGTCAAATTGGTATTGACCAGTTCAATATCAATGCCGTCAACAGCAAGATTGAGAGAATCAATATTGTTAACAGTGATAACATTGGTGTTTTCACCGGAAAAAATATTGTCATTCACGCGGTCGTTATCGACCTTCACGCCATCAGCTTCCCGGACATAACTGCCGGAAATGGCATCGATCTGAGGCGATACCTGACTGAGAGTAACACCGGCACCGTAGTTACCCACGATACCGCCCACAAAATCTTTGTATTCTTCACCGACAGCATCGGCTGTAATGCTTTCTGCAGAGCAAACGGCATCACTGACAGTCACATTGTCACCGGCAGAACCGAAAATACCGCCCACAGAGTGAACAGCAGTGCCCTGCCCCTTAACGTCGATATTTGAAGTAAGGTTGCTGAACTGATCGCCCTCTCTGGTATCATCGGTAACACGACCGGCGATACCGCCCACATCTCCGGAAGTTCCGCAAATAAAGCTGTCTGCGGTGTAGTCTTCATCTTCTTCGGTTGCGACATCGACAGTGACCCCGTTCAGCTTGGCATTTCCGCCGCCGATGATACCGCCCACGGCGGCTCCGCCGGTGATCTGCACGCAGCCCCGGACAGTGATAGTGTCAAACTCGCAATCAGCGTAGTCAGCATTGGTGTAACCGGCAACGGTACCGACGTAGCTTCCGGCATTGATGGAAACGTTTTCAAAGGTAACATTCCGCACGCTTCCACTGTCAACAAAGCCGAAAAATCCGGCATAGGCCAGTCTCTCGTTATTAATGGTCAGTCCGGTAATGGTGTGATCGGCACCGTTAAAAGTTCCCTGAAAAGAGTTGCCAACGTTACCGATGGGAAGCCAGTTTTCACCGGAAATGTCAATATCGGCCCCAAGAGTAACGGTCCATCCGGCAAAGGAGTTGCCGTCATTGACTTCATCGCGAAAAGCCCTGAGCTCATCGATGGTATCGATTTGCCAAGTCTTTGCAGTAAGATTCTTTTCCATAATCTCAACCTTTCATATCTTATTTATATTCAATAAGTTACATTAATACATACAAAAATACGGCAAGACGCTCCCCGTACGGCTTTTCCGGGAAATTCCTTGCCGTATTTTTTTTTTTTGTATGATTTTACATAAGCTGTTTTTCTCATAGCCGCCACACCCTTTGAGTATAATTCCAAGCTGCAGAGCAAAAAACATCTCTGTACCGTCTGTATTGTCTTTTTCTTTCGACAGGAGGAGCTTCCGAACGTTCCGGAGAAACGCTGACAAAGCACAAAAAAGCCATATCCTCCACAATGTGCAGCTGAAGCTGCTCCGGGGTGTCGTTTCCGGCAAAAGAGAGTATGGACCCGGAACAATAACCCCCTGCCACAAAAAATGTTTTTTCTTGTGGATCAACGATTTCTGCCTGCTGTGTGCAGAATGCAGCCAGGGCGGCCGCAGGTGTAAAAGAGAGTGAAGAGAAATCTGAATTTGAGGTCTGGGAAAGAGTAAGTCCGTTACACAGGCACAAAAAACCGACCCCGGCAACATTTGTGCCGACGCCGACAAAAGACAATTCACCTGTGATTTGTTTTGTATACATAAATAAATTCCAGACTCTCTTACTCTTAATTTAACCTCAAATATTTGAAAAGTCAAGTAATTTTCATAAAAAAACAGTAAATTCTTTATTTATTCCCGATATTCCCCCTGCATCCTCTGTCCGGAAAAGAAACATTCTTTTGCTGTAAGTGCACCTTGACGGAAAGACTCTTGTGTGGTATATTATAATATTGTTGTATTGTAAAGGCTCTGTTCCCATTACGGGTAGGTAAGAAAACTATTTTGCCCAGAAAGTTTTTACAGACCGCTTTTAACTTTTGACTTTTTGTCAAAAATTAAAAGCGTTACTGAAAAAGGTTTTCCGGCTTCGTTGAACTACGCCGTGACAAGGGGAAAAGGGAACTTCTGTTTTCGATTCTCGCAGCTAGTTACAG
>JAZUPO010000008.1:0-5311 GCA_045605205.1 Victivallaceae bacterium | reverse complement strand
ATTGTCGGTTTTGCAAATGCAAAAACGGCAATCCACCAAAAGTTTTTGGCAAGGACGGATGGGGCCCAGGGAAGGAAGGGAGAACCTTTTTTCAAAAAGGGTTCCCTTCCTTCCCCGGCTCCTTTCACCTTGATAGAACTTCTTGTTGTTATTGCTATTATAGCCATTCTTGCCGCTATGCTGCTGCCGGCGCTCCAGCAGGCACGGGCGAGAGCCAGGAATACCGATTGCCAGAACCGTATGCGGCAGCTGGCTTTTTCTGCGACGCAATATGCTGACAGCAATCAGCAGTGGCTTCCCAGAGGACGCGGAACTTCCAACTACATCTATGCGTACCATCACAGAAATACCAAAGGCTACGGGAATATGTATAACTACATCGGCGGAACCTATGACGGCAGGAACAACACGCCCACCATCACCATCTGCCCCGAAAGCGGAAGGTATGCCAATAATTCTCCGCTGATCGGAGGAGTATGGGACGAAACAAGAAACAAATGGACAGGAGAACCCAATTTCGGATATTCCTTTAATAAGTGCCTGGCAGGAGATGATGCAAGTTATGACCGTGTTCGGGAAAAACTTGCCAATGTCCGCCGTGCTTCAAGCCGCTTTATGCTGGGAGAGATCGGGTATGACAATGTGACCAGGGTATGTACCAATCTGAACAATGCCGCTGGCGGCGGCGTTGACCTTGATGCCCGTCCGGATTTTGCCTTCAAGCACAACAAGAGCAGTAATGTGGCATTTGTCGATTTGCACGTTGCAAACTCCAAACTGAATACCGCAGATTACTACGGCCAGTGCGGAGATATTCCTTACAACAATACGACAAGGTATGATAAATATACTTTTTATTACGATCAGGTGCGTTTTCCCTGAAAATAAAGGAGTTCAGAAATGAAAAATTTACTTTTAACCGTCCTTGCAGTTCTGGTTTGTGCCGCAGAAGCTGCTGAACGGATCATTGTCAAAAACGGCAAGTCAGATTATGTGATCGTGTACAATACAAGTACAGGAGTCCCCCTCAGAGCGGCACAGGATTTGCAGCATTACATCCATAAAGCCGTCGGCGTGAAACTGCCTCTGGTCAAAAATGCTCAGAGAAAGAACCGCCCCGCATTTGTGGTGGGATTTGATAAAGTAACTGCCCCTGAAGCCTTTATTGTCAAAACTGCGGGGCGGGATATCCATATTTCAGGAAACGATACGCAGGGCAACGTGGAAAACGCTCACTGGGCCTCAGGAGCAAGAACCGGAACCTGGTACGGCGTCTGTGATTTTCTTGAAAAACAACTGGGTATCCGCTGGTTTATGCCGGGAGAACTGGGGGAATATGTCCCCAAAAGAAAAGAATGGAGCGTACCGGATCTGGATTATAAAGATAAGCCCGCTATGGATAAAAGGCGTATGAGCTATGTGGCTGTGGGCGTGACTCCGCAGAATATCCGTGAGGGATTTCTCTTTTTACGCCGTAACCGCCACGGCAATGCTGACTCCTGGGCTGCCAGTCACAGCTGGCTGCATCACCTTAAGGGAAAAGATTACTTTGACAAGCACCCTGAATGGTTCGCAATGGTCGGCGGCCGCCGTCTGGGACTGGATCCTTTGGGCCACGGACTTCACCTCTGTACCACCAATAAAAAAGCTCTCGACCAGTTGGCAAAAAATCTTATTGCCTACCGTAAAAAGTTCAAATCTCCCATTATGCTGAGCCTTTCCCCCAATGACGGCAGTGTGCTTTGCGAGTGTTCCAAGTGTTCTGCTTTTGATGACGGACTTCGCCCCGACGGCAGCCGTATTGTCACCACTTTGATGATGACTTACGCCAACGAAGTTGCCAAAAGAGTCAAAAAAGAACTCCCCAATCAGAAGTTCGGCCTTTACGCATACAGTTATTATGCTGAAGGGGTCAGCAAAGTCAAAGTCGATCCTTCTATTACCATTGAAGAAGTACTCAACGATGTGGGCGTGAGTTATTACCGTAAGGATGTGAGAGAAAAACATCTTGCCAATCTGAAAGCCTGGCGCAAGGTTTTGAACAAACTTTATTTTTACACTTTCCCCGAAGGTATGGGGAATCTGGAAATGCCCTGCTGCCAGTTTTACAATATCTGGAATCTCTTTGAAAATCTTTACAAGGCCGATGTGACCGGATTTTCTATGAATATGCCCACCAGTTTCGGTGCTTCTGCTCTCAATAACTATTTTTACTTGAAAATGGCCTGGCGTATGCCCGAAAATAAAGAGAAATTCTACAACGATACCTTACGCGACTGCTACGGCGCAGCTGCCGCTCCCGTGATGAAAGCCTATTTTGCCGATATTGAAAAACGCCTTTACAAGATGGCTCACGGCAAATTGGAAGAAAACCGGGGAATGGGATATATTTCACGCTGGAAGGCAATTTTTAAAATCGTCTATCCGGGGCTGGCGGAAAAATGGCTTCCGCAACTCCGTGCCGTTGCCCGGAAAACGACCGATAAGGGACAGAAAGCACGTCTGAATGTGGCGATCCTCAATTTGGAATATTGTCAGGATACGGTCAATCTCTACAAACTTGCCACAGCTGCCACAGCCAAAAATGGTGATTCAAAAATGGCCGCCGCCGCAGACAAACTGGCTGTTCAGCGGCAGAAAAAGATCCAGAGACTCTCCCGTCTTCCTTCCAATACTCTGCCTCAGCGGGTGGAAGGGGATGAAAAGGATGCAAGAGTTCCCTTTGACCGTAAGATTTTTGCCTTCCTGATGGCTTCAAAGGCAAGGAAATCCGCTTCTGTGACCTATAAAAAAGATTGTCCCCGGCTGGACGGCAAAGTGGATGATAATTTCTGGAAAAAACTTCCGGTCTGCCGCATCGAACACCGGATGGAAGATTCAGAAAAATTCACCTGCGGGGCTGATGTGAAACTTGCCTTCACCAAAGATTTTCTTTATATTGCTGTACGGTGTGAGGAACCCCTGATGAGTAAAGTCAAAGACTCCGCCCGGGGCCCCAAGGCCAAGGTGTGGGATGAAAACAGTATTGATATCTTTCTTGCTCCCAGGGGCGAAAAAGGGCATTTTCAACTGGTGTTCAATGCGATCGCCAACTACCGTTTTTTCAAGTATACCGGAAAAAAATCTCAGGAACTTGCAGGTCAGGCAGAGGTGAAAACTTTCCGGGGCAAAGATTTCTGGAGTGCCGAGGTCAAGATTCCCTTGAGTGTTTTGTCTGCCCGTAAAGAGTTGAGAGGAGAGATCTGGGGAATGAATTTCTGCCGTACCCGGCGGACTGTGCTCCCCAATGAATACAGCTGCTGGAGTCCTACATTCGGCCCATTCGGCAATCCGGAACGGTTCGGCAGAGTGGTGTTCCGCTGAGAAAATATAGAAGCCAGCTTTACCGGATCCTGAATGTGGTGTCGGGAAAGTAAAAGCAAAAGGAGACTGAAAATGCGTTTTGTCAATATTGTTCCCGTGTTTCCTGATAATGTGGAACATATGATAGCTGAAGCAAAAAGAATGTATGACGAGTGCGGTATTGATGAACCCACATTGTGTATGACACTTCATCCGCAGGGCGGCCCTCTGGATGAAAAGGTGGAACTGCACCGCAAAGCAATGCACGAGATGATGGAAGGACTGAAAGGTACTCCCATCAAAGTGGGTGTTCTGCTTCAGACCGTTCTCGGGCACCGGCTGGATTGTGAATGTACTGAAAATTGGCAGAAAGCTGTGAATATCAACAATTCTCCCAATGGCCGTATGTGTCTCCTTGATGAAAATTACCGGAAATATCTCTATGAAATGGTCAGAACCATTGCCGGGGAACATCCCTGTTCACTGCTGATAGATGATGATTTCCGTCAGATCAACGGCAAGGGAATCGAATGTTTCTGCCCCAATCATATGGCGAAGTTCAACGAAGGACTCGAAAAACCTCTTACCGCAGATGAATTGCGCCAGGCCCTCAAAGAGAGAGAAGGCGATGACTGGGCTGTGAAACGGTTTGAAGCCATACGCAAACAGACGATGATCGAATGTGCCCGGATCATCCGCAGTGCCATTGATTCTGTGGATCCCACGATCCGCTGCGGCTGCTGTACTCCGGGATATGAATTCCTCATCGAAAAGGATATTGCTCTGGCTCTGGCGGGAAATACCAAACCCTTTGTCCGCTTCTGCAATGCCAATTATACAGAAGGGGATGCCAAAGGATTTCCCTACAATGCCTACAAAGCTGCTGCTCTGCGGCAGATGATGCCCGGAATCGAAGAGTTTATTGACGAAGCCGATACCTGTCCTCATAACCGTTACAGCAAATCCGCCAAATCTATGCACGCAAAACTGGTGCTGGCAGGACTCAATAAAGAAGCCGGAGCCAAACTCTGGCTGACCAATCTGGGGATCCCCGATCCCTGGACAGCCCGGAAATATGATGCCATTATGGCCAGGTACAAGAAATTTTATCCTGCCTTGCGTAAGATGATGAAAAAGGCAGAACCAATGGGATTTACTGTGCCGCTGCCTTCTCTGGAAGGAATGTGGAATTTGTGGCATCCCCTGAAACCTGCAGAAATCTATTACAGCAATGACTGGCAGTTCCGCCTTTTGGGGCATTACGGGATCCCCGCCTGCTATGCTGATCTTGCTGTTGACGGTGTCCGGCTGGTCAACAGGGATATTCTCAAATATTTCAATGATGCAGAAATCAAAAAGATCCTTTCCGGCAAAGTGCTGCTCGACCGTGCCGCCGCTGTTGAACTGGTGAAAAAAGGATACGGCGAATATATCGGTCTTGAAACGGAACGGAAAATCTTTTGGGCCAATACCGAAAGGTGGTGTGACGGCTTGAAAGGAATTCCTTTCGGTGCTACCGGTGAAGAAACTGATGTGCTGAAACCGGCTTCTGACAAAACCAAAGTTCTTTCAACCATTTACCGTTTGCGTTATCACAAGGATCAGAATCCTCAGGCAGTGGCAAGCGGATGTACTGTTTTTGATAATGCCCTGGGGGGGAGAGTTGCTGTTTCGACCCAGACGATCACAGATGTGACCCGTCCTTATCCCCGCAGCCGTATGCAGCTCATCAAACTGCTTGAAGAACTCATCCAAAGTGAAATTCCCCTTTACGTCGAGTGCGATCAGAACGTGTTTACCAGACAGTTCAAACTTGAGGACGGTTCCACATTGCTTGCTGTTTTCAACTTGAACTTTGATGAGTTGGAAAATATTGAACTCAAAGGATCGTTGAAGTATTCAAAAATTGAATATCTGACTCCCGCAGGGGAATGGGCTCTTGCTCCCCGGAGGGAAAATATCGTTGATA
>JAZUPO010000007.1:0-2136 GCA_045605205.1 Victivallaceae bacterium | reverse complement strand
GCTCCCGTTGTAAGAAAAGCCCCCCCGACACCGCCGCCTGAGCTCAAGGTGCTTCCGCCCCATAAGTCAGAAGCCATCGTCTCTGTTTTGGAAAAATGGCAGAATCTCAATAGCTCCGGAAGTATTTTTCAAAATGAATGGAGCTTTCAGAACGACCCTGCTGAAGACAAATTATCCAAGCTCCTCCGGGAAAACAAAATAAATCAGACCAACAAGGAATATTATACCCTAACGGTAAAAAAATGGCAGAATGAATTGGAAAAATTGCGTTCAACATTACCCAAAGAATATTGGAATGAACGCCGCCTGATCGTCGGTACTGCCAGGGAATTGGCACAGCGGTGGTCTATGCGTTGTGCCTATTTGGATAAGCGCAACGGGGAAATCCGTGAGGCTATGCAAAAGAAATATGATCCGGAAGCCACCAGACGTATTCAGGATGAAGTCTTCCGCTACACCTCCAACAAAAACGATTGGGGGTATAACAACAGAGATATTGAATTCGGACAGAAATTGGCCGAGATGTTAAAAAATTCTGCTGCGGATCCCAATATGGAATTGAGGGACGGCCGTTATCCGGACTATAACGGAACTCCCCTTAAAACTCTTTTAAGCGGCCGTTTTCAGGCAGAAGAACAATTGATACAGGTTTTGATCAAGCGGCGTTCTTCCCCCGCAGACATCAGCACTTCCTCATACCGCAAATCAAGAGATATGCTGATCCAATACGGTCTTCCGACTCAACAAGCTCAGAAAATGTTGGACTATATGCTTCTTAAAGCATCTGCCCAAGAAGAATGGCTGTCTGCTATTGCCACATTGCTTATGGACGGAGCACAACCGACTGCCGATCATCTGTCTCAGGCGATCCTGCAAAAAAAACGTGATTTTCTTGTTCTGTTTCTGGCATTCGGTGCTGATCCCAATCAACCTGACAAAAATGGGGAAACCCCTCTGTTCAACACCTACCGTATTCCTGACAGCTTATCTTACCGCCGTCTGTTGATGGCAGCGGGTGCCGATCCGGCCATCCGGAACAGAGAAGGGAAACGTCCGTCAGATTTTGGACATATTGCAACCTTTATGACCTACTGGGACCGGAAAGATTTTGGAAGCATCCGGAAAGCGTTGAAGAGCGGGATCGATGTAAACACTGTTCTGGGCAACGGCGACACCCTTTTGCAGGCAGCTTGCCGGAATGCTGACCAAAGAATGGTAAAACTGCTTCTTGAACTCGGAGCTGATCCCAATAAAGAGTCCGGAACAGGCTGGCGAAAGTACACTCCTCTGGCCTTTATAGTACGCGATTTCCGGTTCAGAAATCATAGAAATATGCAAAACATTGCTTTTATGCTGATCAAAGCAAACTCAGATCTCCGTAAAAATCCTCCCGGCTACGGCGGGGCATCTCTGAATATCCTCTGGTCTATCATATCCCATTACAACCCGGCAGCCGATGCATTGATTTCTGAAGCATTGAAACACACTGACAAATTTACTTCAGCACACTGGAGTTCCATCGCTTATGAGATCGCCAGTCGACGGATCCAGCCAAAAACAAAAACGGCGATTGCGGAAGCACTCCCGGGAGAGCTGTCTGCCAAGTATGCCCCCAGATGGTGCATCAACAATCTCAAACTGACAGTACCCATCATTGAAAAGATAGTACAGGCTCCGGGATTTTCTGTTGACAAGTTTTATACGGAAAGCCGCAGATTTTCCAACAGCTCCCAAAGCCATACTTACCGGGGGCCTCTGCTGTACTTTCTGGTCTTGACCCATCAATCGCCGGATGTGATCGAGACACTTCTTAAAGCCGGAGCAGATCCCACGTGGAAAACGACCGAAAAAAACATTCCTCTCACCCAAATTACCCGGGATCCGAAAGTTCGTTCATTGCTTTTGCAGTACAGCCGTTCCGGCAGGCAAAAATAGTTTTCAGGAGCCTTAAGCGCTGTTCCCGACAAAGATCGGTAAAAAGGTTGAGGGATTTGAGGCGGGCCGAAACGTCGGCTTCGGAATAACTCGCAGCTGTAACTAGCTGCGAGAATCGAAAACAGAAGTTCCCTTTTCCCCTTGTCACGGCGTAGTTCAACGAAGCCGGAAAACCTTTTTCAGTAACGCTTTTAATTTTTG
>JAZUPO010000006.1:0-15984 GCA_045605205.1 Victivallaceae bacterium | reverse complement strand
GATCACCCGCAACTGGGCATTGGTCGCTTTGGCTCCGGGATCCTGAATAGTGATAACGGGAATGTTGTTGACGGTGTTGGTTGTTGCGTTCATTTTGTCTTCCTTTCAGTTTTATTGAACTTGTTTTTTAATTCTTCCTGGCGGCTTGCTTCATAGGGAACAAGACCGCCGCAATTTTTCATAATACAGTAAGCATAAGGAACGACCTTACAATCACTTTCGTAGATCGTTTTGCACTTACAGCATTGCTGATAGACTTTTTTCATAATGTCAAAACTCCTTTTCGAGAATTTCAGTGAGCATATCGTACTCACCATTGGTGATGTAGCAATCAGCTTCCAGACAGGTGTAATCTTCTTCGTGTCCTTTGCTGCTTCTGAAAACCGTAGATTCTTGCGTAAGCAGCCATTTGGCCTTCTCCTTATCTTGTTGATGTTGATTTTGAGTTCGGGAACATCTTGTTCTTTCACAGAGGAACCGCGAGACGGTCGGGACTCCGGCCGTCTGGAAAGCGGTCCAAAGAACAAGTGGAACTGCAATAAAAGAATTGTCATAGTAAACGCACATACCAGTTTTGTCATAGTAAACGCACACGGCTCTCAAAAAGAGCGTGCGTTTAGTTTTGCAATCGACAAATCACAGAAAAAACAGTATTTCGCCTTTCCTGGGACTTGACAATAGTACCGAAGGAGTGTATATTATTGACCTGATGATACAAGTTCAGTACAAGTAAGACAGTGTTTTTATGGGACAACATCTCAAATTTAAAACTTATGACTATGCCTCTTTTGGCGGTTACATTATGTATGCCGCCTGTACTATGGTCATTCCAGTCTGTCTCCTGAAGATGAGCAGTTCATTGGAATTCGGTCTGACCGCAGGAGGTGCACTGCACTTCTGCCGCAGTATCTTTATGCTGATTTCTATGCTCTGCTGCACTTATATAGCCTCCAGATTCGGCAAAGCAAGGCCGCTGGGAACCGGATTGCTGGTTATGGGGATCGGGATGAGTGCCATCGCCAGTGCCCCGACCTATGGCGTTCTCCTTGCAGCAATGGCGTTTGCAGGATTGGGCAAGGGACTTTTTGAAAGTCTGGTCACCCCCTTTATTCAAGATCGCCACCGGGAAGATCAGCCCGGGCGCTACATCAATTTCACCCACGCTTTCTGGTCGATCGGTGTGGTGATGGGAGTGGTTGCCGCAACAGCAGCGGTCCAACTGAACGTTTCATGGCGCATCATCACCGGTGTTTGCGGTCTTATGACACTGATCCCGGGGATCATTTTTTTCACAGCACGTCAGCCGGAACAAAACAGCTCAGGCACTCCAGGCGTTCTCAAACGTGCCGCAGGATTGCTTGGAAACCGCCGTTTTCTTCTCTTTCTCCTGATGCTCTTTATGGCTGGGGGCAGTGAACACTGTCTGCTTTTCTGGACCCCCTCGTTCATCCACCGGGAACTGGGAGGCGGCGCCATTATGTGCGGCGCAGCTACTGTCATCTTTGCTTCAGGTATGATACTCGGAAGATTGGGCGTCGGAGTGTTTCTGCGCCAGAACCGGCTCTTTACCGTGCTGATCACCGCCGCAGGAGCCGGAATGACTGCAGGGATCATTGCGGTATTTGTACACAATACGTTCATTATGTTTGGGATGATGTTCCTTTTGGGGATCGCTTCAGGCCCTCTCTGGCCGTCGATTCAAAGTTACTGTGTGGAGCGTCTGAAAGATCAGGAGGCGACGTTGATGCTGATACTGCTGCCCTGTGTCGGTATTCCCGGCTGCGGTTTTTTTCCCTGGCTTATGGGGATCGCAGGGGAATTTTCCGGTTTCAGAAACAGTTTTTTTATGATCCCGCTGTGCCACTTTCTGCTGTTGGCACTTTTATTATTTGAATACATCTCATACAGGAAAGAGAGTTTGCGATGAAACTTGGTGTCAAAGAAACTTTTGTATATTCAACTATGGAATCGGAACTGCGCAAGCAGATCCTGCAAGGTGTTCTGCGTTACGGTGAAAAATTACTGTCGGAAAATGACTTTGCAAAAAAATACCGCATCAGCCGGCGCTCTGTCCGTGAAGCCCTTTCCAATCTCGCCGGTGAACAGCTGATCCGCAGTCAGGCCGGAAGAGGATACTTCGTTTCCGCTACCATCAGCAGCCCTGTGCAGAGCGATGTCAAAAATATCGTACTTATCCTTCCGGAAATCGACAATGCATTTATGAATGAACTTTCACACGGGATCCAGAAAGCTGTGGAGGGATTCAGTTGCAATCTGATCTTCCAGAGTTCCTCTCAGCAACATGAAAAAGAAAAGCAGAATATCAAACACTGGCTCTCCCAGAACATCGACGGCATGATCATATTCCCCATGGCGGGCAATCATAATACCGATGTGATCTTCAAGCTCAAAGAGTGCAAGATCCCTTTTGTGCTGATCGACCGCTTTTTCAACGATATCGATACGGACTATGTGGTGGTCGACAACTATTCCGGAGCCAAACAGGCTATGGAATGTCTCATCTCTAAAGGATACCGCCGCATCGCTCATCTTATGGGCAGCAATACCACTTCCAACCTCGGCAGATATGAGGGCTACCGGGATGGACTTGCTGCCGGTGGTCTGGTCTATGATCCTGACCTGGTGATCCGGATGCCTGTCGATTTTGCAACAACTGAGAATGTGGGACCGGATGTCGTTTACGGTCGGGAGGCTATGAAAGAACTCTTGAACAAAGGCGTTGCCGCAGATGCGGTTTTTGCCTGTAATGACAATATCGCCGTGGGAGCGATGCAGACACTCAGAGAAAACGGCATCAGAGTTCCGGAAGATATGGCAGTCGTTGGATTCGATGATCTCAAGATCGCTTCGGTCCTCGATGTGCCTCTCACAACAGTACATCAGCCCAAAGAAGAGATCGGCAGGGAAACTGTCAATTTGCTGCTGCGCAAGATCCGGGAAAAGAAAGAGAATATATCCTCTTCAGAGAATGTCCACGTTGTGCTGAGAACGAAACTGATCGTTCGCAAATCAGTGGGAACTCCCGGGAAAAAATAAGGTCAGTCAAAACTTTTTACAATTCAAGGAGAGCGTTTTTAACAATTTTTTTGCTTTTGATGATACAAGTTCCGTACAGGTTTTAAATTATACTTAATCAATTACAAAGAAAGGAAATGTAATGAAGAAAACAGCGTTATTATTTCTCATACTGGGGGGAATGCTGGCACAAGGCAGTGACAATCTTTTGAAAAACGGCTCCTTTGAGGAGGGAAAACTTCATTGGAGCAATATTTCCCCCGTCAAGGGCAAAGGGATCAACGGCTCTGCCGCCGTCAGATACGCCCGCAGCAACCCCGGGGCGGGGTGTTACACCTGCCGCCAGAAGATCGTTCTGGAACCGGGATGTTCCTACGAGTTCGGTGCATGGATCAAAACTGAAGGGACCATTAAATATACCAACAAGCCCGGCTTTATTGTCATCATTTCCCGTTTTGATGTCAAAACCAACCGGCAGCTCTCCTCTTACGGTTTCCACACCGCCTTGAATGCGCCGGAATGGGAACTTTTTGCAGGTGTTATGACTGCTCCCAAAGGCAATTTCCGTTACGACATCAGTTTTTATCTTGAACCGGGTTCCGCCGGAACCGTCTGGATCGATGATATTTTTCTCCGTAAGAGAAAAATCGACGGTATGCGTGACCCCAAAGATCCCGGCAATATGGTACAAAATCCTCATTTTGACTACGGCTCTCACGGCTACTGGGGGGCGGCTGAGATCGTGAACAAACAAGGCGTCAACGGCAGCAAGGCTCTGAAACTTACCCGCAGCAAGGCAAAAAATCAGAAAGGTTTCAGCTCGATCCGGCAGATCCTGAAACTTGAACCCAACACCAAATACGCTTTCGGCGGTATGGTGCGCTGCGAAGGAACTCTTGAAAAGCAGCCCAAAGCTGTTCGCCTGACTCTTGAAGCCAGACGTGCCAAAGACCGGCAGTTCCATACTTTGATCGATGCCAAAGCCGGAAAAAAAGATCCGAAAACCGGCTTTATCTCCTATTCCGGCGTTTTCAAAACCTTCCCCGGCGTAAAAGGGGATTTCAACACTGAATTGACCATCTATCTGAACAAAGGGGTTTATGGCACTGCTTATCTGGATGACCTCTATGTCCGGAAAATCACCCCCGGCCGCACCGAACCCAACGGCAAGATCGCTATGGTCTATCCCACGGTCAGCACTTTGCCGGAAAAAGGTATCAAAGCTGACTTTGTTCTTTCGCATCCTCTTAAAAACAACACTAAAGTCCGCTGGTCATTGGTGGATGGCAATGGGAAAGTCCGTGCCTCCGGTACGGGGAAAGGCTCCGGATACAAGATGCAGGTCACTTTCGGCAAACTTCCCATCGGGCAATACACTATGAAGTTCACTATGCCCGCCAGCTGGGGGATCGCTGAAGTTTTCCCTGTCCGGGTCGCCGGAAAAGAGAAATTCTCCGGAACTTACTGCTCCATCGACCGCCGGGGCAGGACCCTTATCAACGGCAAACCTTTTATGCCTTTGGGCTTCTATACAGGACGGATCACTCAAAAAGATGTTGACATCCTCGGCAGCTCACCCTTTAACGCCATTATGAGTTACTGGAGTGCTTTTTTCAATCTGAAGGGCTTGAACGTTCCGGATGGTGATTATTTCCAGAACATTATTGAAACGATGGATGCACTCCAGAAAAAGAATATCAAAGTCATTTTCTCGGTGAAAGACTTCTACGACTTCCCCACTTTTGAAAACAAACACGGTCTGACCGAATGGAACGGCATCAAAGGACCGGAAAATATCGTCAGAGCCATCGTCAAGAGGATCAAACATCATCCGGCACTGATGGCATGGTACATTTGCGATGAGGTGGAACAGCAGTATGAAGAACATATCATCAGCCGCCGTCGTCTGCTCAATATGATCGACCCTCAGCATCCCACCTGGTCAGTACACGTTAAAGGACAGAATTTCCCCTTCCTCATTTCGTGGCAGGATATCAACGGTTTTGACTCTTATCCCGTCAAGTTCAAAGGTCCCGCCAATATGAAGGACATTACCGACTGGTCAAAGGATGCCCGGAATTACTTCAGCACCTCACAGGGCACGGTCTGCTGGGGTGTCCCCCAGATCTTCAACTGGGCGATCTACCACGATGTACGCAACGGGTACAAAAATTTCCACAAATACCGTTATCCCACTTCCCACGAGATGCTTGCCTTTGCTGTTTCTATGGCGATCCAGGGTGTCAAGGGATTCATATATTTCAACTATACCGATCTCTACCGGGGACCGGAAAAGAAAACTCAGTTCCGTGACCGCTGGCCTGATATCCTCAAAGCCGCCAACAAACTGAAATCTCTGGAACCCTTTATTATTTCCGATAAGGACTCCAAACCTCTGTCTCTGACCAACGCAACAGGCAGAGTCACCGCTCGGGTGTTGTACAGCGATGCAGGCAAACCCTGTATCCTCCTTGCTGCCGACGGCCCCGGAGACGCCAAAGCGGAGTTTACTTTTACCCCCGGTATGAAGTCAGAGTGCGGGCATACGGTGGAGTATGCCAAAGGAAAATACCGTTTCACCGGTAAAGATATCTGTTGTGATATCCTGCGTTAAGAAAGGAGTCGGCAAGATGAAAGTTCTCGTAATCGGCGGGACCGGATGGGTCGGTCACAATATCGTTCTGGAATTGGCAAAGAGAGGACATAACCCGGAAATTTTCACCCGGAGGCCCGAAGGGCATTATCATTCCGCTGTTGCCTGTTTCCCCCATATCACCGGCAACAAACTTGATGAAGAAAAACTTACCAGGATAGTGATCAAAGGTCAGTATGATGCCATCATCGACTCTGTGCCTCATCCGGAACCGATCAGAATACTCTCCCGACTCAAAGATCATTACGGCCGTTACCTGCACTGCGGTTCCACCGGTGTTTACACGCCGCTGCAATATCTGCCTGCAGATGAAAAACACCCCTTCGCCACCCGGGTCTATGAGGGATTCGGCGGCAAGGTCGACAGCGACCGGAGTGCCATAGAGCAAATGGCAAAGGGAAATCTTAAAGGTACGATCCTCCGTCCCTGCTGTATCACCGGTCCCGGCAAACTGCCTCTTGACAATCTGGGCGGTCGCCGGAACGACTTCATCCCCGACATA
Organism: Victivallaceae bacterium; assembly: GCA_045605205.1. Taxonomy (GTDB): domain Bacteria; phylum Verrucomicrobiota; class Lentisphaeria; order Victivallales; family Victivallaceae; genus UBA1784. The sequence goes on along the minus strand of JAZUPO010000006.1, from coordinate 9,793 downwards.
CTTCAGGGGGAAACTCTTGATCTGCCGGGAGAGGGCAACGCCCTGCTGCAAATCGTCCATATCAGCGATCTGGGACGGGCGTTTGCTCTGGCGGTGGAAAAAGAAGAAAGCTGCGGCGAAATCATCAATATCTGCGGAGCTGAAGCCGTGACACTGAAGCGGTATTGTGAGATCAACGCCGAAGCTCTCAACAAAAAAGCGGTCATAAATCTGATGGACTTTGAAGATATGATCGCCAAATACGGTGAAGAGATCCGGAGCGGTCTGACCTTTCTTGTGGAACATATGTGTTTCCATATCAGAAAAGCTGAAAAACTTCTTGGTTACACCCCCAAGTATTCCATTGAAGACGCCGTCGCCGAAAGTGCCCGGTTGACGGCTCAGGAGTTGTAAAATATGAGTCATATAAAAATAGATACCGTTGTCTTTGATAAACTGCCGGAACATGATACGATCTGGGCATTTATCGAAGGCAGCGACGGCAAACTTTATACCGGCGTGTGCGGCGAGATCACCGGCGGTATGAGTGCTTATGTGGCAGGCTATGAACCTCAAACGGAAAAAATGGAGTATCTCTGTGAGATGGCTTCAACGCTGGGGATCCCTGCCGGCAACGGTCAGGCGACCCATTCAAAAGTCCACAAGTGCCTGCTGCAGGGACGTGACGGGATCATCTATGCCGCCACCCATTGCACCGGAGCCCCGGTCAATGACTGGATATGGCGTCCCTGGAACTGCTGGAACCATCCTGAAAAATTTTTCTCAGGCTCAGGTCTTGTGGCTATGAAACCCGATGGTGAAGTCATTTACAGCAAGATCATCCTTGACAAAGAGGGCTCCCGGTGTATGGCTCTGGCGGAAAACAGAGGTAAGATCTATGGTATGAGCTACCCTAAAAATCACTTCTTTGTCTACGATCTCAAGAGCCGGAGGACCACCGATATCGGACGTATCGGCAATATCAATCCCCAGTGCATCTTTTTGGATGAAAAGGAAAACGGCTACACAGTGGATGACTTCGGAAAGATCGTCAAATATGATGCCGACAGCAACGAATTGCAGGAAACCGGAGTGCAGATACCCCACGCCGTGTTCCGCAACGGTTATCACAATACCGTCTACGACGTGACCCCCTCTCCGGACGGTAAAAGCGTCTACGGTGTTACGTGGACCTGGGGAACAAGACTTTTCAAATATGATTTTGAGGAAAATCATCTGACCGATTACGGTAAAGCAGTGGGCGAGGAGGAAGAAGCGTGGAGCCATATCATCCACAGCCACGCCGGGGGATTGGTCAGCGATGCTGACGGGATCATCTACTTTGCGGTGAACCGTCCCACGCCGGAGGGACCCCGTCCTTTCCTTGCCAGCTTTGATCCTGAAAGTACCAAACGTGAGATCCTTGCTCCCATTGCCGCTGACGGTAAATTCGGGGATCATATTTCCCGGGGAGCCATCGGTTCCGACGGCTGTATCTATTTCGCCGAAGCAGGCAACACCCCCACTAAACTTTTCCGCTGCAATGTGGGGCGCAGACTGATTCACAATAAAACATTGAGGATGTGGGGATAAACAATATGGTCGATCTGGAAAATATCAAATGGCCGGAGTCACCTCTGAAAGCCAAAGAGTTGGATGCAGAACAAATCAAACAGTTCCTTTCCATCCGTGCCGATTATGAAAAGAGTGCTTTTGTTACTGCCGGACACCTGGAAGTCAGGCAGCTGGGCGTTAAGGAATTTACCAACCCCATTCCCCCCGGCGAATGTGCCGTAAAGGCTCTGGTCAGTCATCCCAACGGACATATTTACGGCGGGACAGGGGGCAATAAGCCTCATCTGTTTTATTACAATCCGGCTCCTGATGCAGACGGCTGTGCCGATATCGGTACTCTCGCCCCCGACGGCGAAGTCGCCGCTATGACCGTGCTGCAAAATGGTAAGATCCTTGCCGCCGTGAACCGTTCCGGCAAGGAGGGCAAAGGAGAGCTTTACCTCTATTCACCTTGCGAAATCGTTTTGCGTGATGCGGATTTCAATGGTATGGGGGTCCGTGAGATCTTTGATCTTCCCGCAGAAGATCAGCTCTTTTTCAGCACCATCGACCCCTGTCACTCCGCCGGAAAAATCGAACAGCTCCCCTCTCTGCCCGGGGAAAAGATCGCCGATCTGACAGAACTTGACGGCAAAATTATTCTCCTGGGCAGGGAGAGCGGCACACTTTACCGGTTCCTTCCCGGAGATGAGACGGCAGAAAAGATCGGCCGTCTGGATCCCAACGGCAACTTTTCTCAAAAAATCGTCCGCTGCGGCGATGCTGTCTACGCTGCCGGTCTTTACGGCAGGCTTTTCAGATACAGTGCCGGAAGGGGGCTTGAAATTCTGCCTGTCACAGCCCCTTCTCTCAAAGGACGGGAACTTTACAACAAGGTGACAGCGTGGTCCGTTGCTCCTGAAGGCGTGCTTTACGGAGGAACGGTTGACGGCATCATTTTCAGTTATGTTCCGGAAACAGGGGAAAAGCGCACCTTCGGCAAAGCGACAGACCAGTGCAACGTCTGTGCTATGAGTATCTCCGGCAAAAAAGTTTACGCTCTCGTGGGCAATCCGTCGGATTGCTGCCATTTGACTGTTTTTGACAGTGAAACCAGAGATCTGCTGGATCTCGGGGCTCTGCTGGCACGTTCAGAACGCCCCTGGAACGGATATTGTTTCAGTTCTATGGTCACTGGAAACAATGGTGTTGTCTATATGGGCGAAAGTGACAGAATAAGTCATCTTTTCATATTTTTTCCGCCAGTTTGTTAAAAACGGTCTTCCCTCTTGAAGTCTGCAACCATGAAAGGAATAAAAAATGTTGAAGAAAATGAGTTCCCGAGAAAGCCGTTGTCCTGTTTTTTATCATTCGTTCACGCTGATCGAACTTCTTGTCGTTATAGCCATTATCGCGATCCTTGCCGGGATGCTTTTGCCTGCGTTGAACCGAGCCCGTTCAGTTGCAAAGCAAAGCGGATGTCAATCCAATTTGAAGCAAGTTGGAACTGCCTGGAGTATGTATCACCAGGAGAATAATGATTGGGTCCTGCCTTATGTGGTCAAGTATGAAGTCAATTATTTTGCCCAGGATATGATTATCCAGAAAGATGTTTTTAAGCTTTCCAACCGATACATCTCCAGAGCGGAAAATACGACTTTGCTGGGACTTACCACCAATACTATGCTCTGCCCGGGACGGGCAAAACATCTGACTCAGGGCAATGACAACCGGGAATATATGTCAGTTGCGGACTATTCTTACAATCAGCTGATCAACAATACGACCAGAGATCCTGAAAATGGCGCGACCTATTTGAAAAAAATCACCGGCATCAAGAACGGACAGGCTTCAAAAGTTATGGTTTTCACGGATGACCAGAATAGAGAGATCCTGAAAGCTACCAAGGCGGAAAAATATAAATTGGGTGTGGGGATCCAATGGCTTTATAATGGAAGCCATTGGCAGTATATGCTTCTTCACCCCGCCGGTGCCACGCAGCTCTTTGCTGACGGACACGCTGCAACTATGCGGGGAATGTGGTACAATAATGCCAAGACTTACTGCTATATAGATACCTGGAACAATAATGGAACTCCCGTCTATTGGGGACTTGGAAAATAAGGAAAAAAGGAAACTTTTATGGCTTGCGTACCAATCACTGTCAATACTTCCCCCGGGGAAAAATTTCAACTTGCCCACCGTCTGTGGCAGGGATGCCCCACCATATTGAGGACTCCCAAAGGCAGACTCTATGCCGGCTGGTATTCCGGAGGCACTATCGAGCCTGCACCGGGGAATTACAATCTCCTTATCAGAAGCGATGATGAGGGATGGACTTGGAGTTCCCCTGTGGCAGTTGTCGAAAGCGATATAAGCCAACAGTATATTGCCATCGACATTCAATTGTGGCTCGATCCCCTCAAGCGGATGTGGATGTTTATTACACAGCGCTATGTGGGCGGAGAACGTGAAATAAGTGATCCGGATCATTTGGCTCTCTGGGCAGTGATCTGTGATGATCCCGATGCCGATGAACTTGTGTGGAGCAAGCCGCACTATATTTCAAACGGTTTTCTGCGGACTCAGCCCACGGTCCTTTCCAACGGAGAGTGGGTCCTTTGTGCCTACAACTGGTGCCATGACCGCTATCAATACTGCCGCAGTAAAGATCAGGGGAAAAGCTGGTTCAACTGCTGTGCCGGGAAAAAAAGAGTACCTGACTTTGATGAATCTATGATCCTTGAACGCAGAGACGGCACGCTGCTTATGTTTGCCCGGGACTGCTATCCCCTGCTGGTAAAAACCGAGTCTTCCGACTTGGAAGGGACAAAGTGGAGTGACGGGAGCTATACCCGGCTTCTCAATGCCACTTCCCGCTTTTATCTGCGCCGCCTCTCCTCAGGACGGGTTTTGCTCATTCACAGTGACTCCAACGCCTTCCGTCAGAACCTGACCGCAAAACTTTCGGAGGATGACGGCGCAACGTGGCAATACAGTTTGAAACTGGATGAGGTGAGTGATCCCTTGCGCAATATCTCTTATCCTGATGCCGTAGAATCTCCCGACGGCAGGATCTTCGTCATTTATGACCGCGGGCGCAATACCTGCCGTGAAATACTTATGGCGCAGATCGCAGAAGAGGATATCATCAAAGGAAAGATCACACGTCAGGACTCCTATACGGCCCGCATTATCAGCAAAGCTCCTGTTCCTGCCGATCAGGAAATGTATGCAAAACTTAAAGAAGCTGACAGGAAATGGAAAGAAGAGACATTTGATAAAATCTACCGCAACCATAAGTTGTTTTCCGGTAAAGTCAAGCTCTGATGAGGCTTTTTACCAACAGGATGGAAAGGCATTTGGGGGGAGACTTGTGAAATCAATTCAATATGGAAAACTGAAGATCGTATTATAAAGCAGAGGGTAAACTATGAAAAACTGTGAAAATGGGCTTGTATTCCGTGTCGTTGTTTCTGCGGCAGGAAACCGTGCCAGGAGCGTAGTGAAAAGGCTTCTTGAAGCCGCAGGCAGCAAGGTCAGGATCGTCGCCATTTTTGACCCGGACCGCACCGTGGCGGAAGAGGCGGCACACAACATCTGGAATTCTCCTGATGCGGTGATCTGTTCCAGTTGGGAAGAGGCATTGCAGCAAGAGGCGGAGTGGGCTATGATCTTTTCCCCCAATTACGCTCACAAAGAGCAGATCATTGCCGCATTTCAGGCGGGGAAGGATGTGTTTTCCGAAAAACCCATCGCTACAAAGATCGAAGATTGTCAGGCGATCTATAACGTATGGAAAAAGTACAAAAAAGTTTTCGCCACCGGTTTTGTGCTGCGCTACGCTCTGATCTACCGGAAGGCGTATGAAATACTGCGTTCCGGACAGCTGGGGAAACTGGTTTCCATCGAAGCCAATGAAAATATCCGATTCCAGCACGGCGGTTACATTATGAGCAACTGGCGGCGGCTGACCCGTTATGCAGGTCCTCACATATTGGAAAAATGCTGTCACGACCTGGATCTGATCGAATGGTTTGCCGATTCTCTTCCCTCCCGGGTCGCAGCTTTCCACTCACACACCTTCTTCAAACCGGAAAACCGTTGTCTGGAAGAGAAATACGGAAAGGATGCCTTCAGGTGTTTCTGGGATCCTCACCGCCTGGAAACTCCTTTCAATGACGATTCCGATCTTCACGACAGTTTTGTTTCTGTCGCCCGGTTCCGGAACGGTGTTCAAGTGGCCTTCAATTACTCTATGTTCAGTTCCATCCCTGAGCGCAGGATGCGTTTCCAGTGTACTGAAGGAACTATGAGCCTGAACATCTACGAGCAGACCTTGCGCTGGAAAAATATCGGCGATGTTGCCGAAACAACTCTGAAATTCACCGATTGCGACGGCCACGGCGGCGGCGATGCTTTTATTATGGAGGAGCTTTTTGAAACTATGAGTAAAGGGATCGCCCCCAAGTGCAGCGGCGATGAAGGCTTGCAGAGTGCCATCTACGCTCTGGCTCTTGACCGGGCGGCAACAGAGAATAAGATCATTGAGCTTGAAGAGATCTGGAACTCCCTCGGACGATAAAAATCGTACTGCCTCAGGAATTTTTAAAGAAAGGATCAAAGTTATGCCGGAAAAATTCTGTATTGCCGGTTTCGGCGAAGTTATGTTGAGACTTGCCCCGACAGGAAAAAGACGATTCGCCCAAAATCTCCCCGGAACCCTTGAAGCCACCTTTGGCGGCGGTGAAGCCAATGTGTGTGCTTCTGTCGCTATGCTGGGAGGAAGAAGCCGCTATCTGACCGCTTTGCCGGATAATCCCATAGCCCGCAGTTTTGCTTTTCAGCTGCGCGGTATGGGGTGTGAAGTGGAGCAGATCCGCTTCAGCCCCACCGGGCGTATGGGGGTGTATTATGCTGAACACGGTTCCAATATGCGGGGATCGAATGTGATTTACGACCGGGAGAACTCGGTGATCAGTCAGTTGAAACCGGCAGATTATGACTTTGAAAGTATGCTGTCAGGCGTGACCCATCTGCACCTTTCCGGCATCACTCCTGCATTGAGCCGCAACGCCTTTGAATCAACCCTCGCCATCGCTGAATATGCGGCAGCAATGGGGATCTCCCTTTCCGTTGATCTGAACTTCCGCAAAAAACTGTGGAACTGGGAAGAGGGGACCTCAAAGAATGATCTTGCCCGGCGCTGTATGGAAAAAATCGTTGCCGCAGCAGATATCATTATCGGCAATGAAGAAGATGCTGCAGATGTATTCGGCATCAAGGCGCCTGATACTTCAGTCGACTCCGGCAAGCTGAACATTGCCGGTTATCAGACAGTGGCTTTTGAATTGAGCAAGCTGTTCCCCAAAGCCAAATACATTGCGGTCACTTTGCGTGAAAGTATCAGTGCCGACCACAACAACTGGGGCGGAATGCTTTATGATTGCGGTTCAGGTTCAGGTTTCTTTGCTCCGCTGGATGCAGAAGGAAACTATCTGCCCTATGAGATACGGGACATCGTTGACCGTTTCGGCGGCGGTGACTCATTCTGTGCTGGATTGCTTTTTGCTTTGAATACACCGGAGTTATCTTCCCCGGCAGCAGCAATCCGGTTTGCCGTTGCCGCAAGTGCCCTCAAACACACGGTTCCCGGGGATTACAACTACATCTTGCGCAGTGAGGTGGAAAATCTGATGAAAGGTTCAGCTTCCGGGCGGGTACAGAGATGAAAGAACGTTTTGAAAGATTGCTGAAAGAGTGTCCTGTGATCGCTATTCTGCGGGGGATCACGCCATCAGAAGTCCCCGCAGTCTGTGATGCCCTGTTCCAGGCAGGGATCCGGGTGGTGGAGATCCCTCTGAACTCTCCTGAGCCTTTGACCGGGATCCGGATCGCCGCAGAACACTGTGCTTCCCGGATGATGGTGGGAGCCGGGACGGTCCTGACCGCCGGAGATGTACGCAACGTTCGTTCTGCGGGAGGGCAGTTCATCATTTCTCCCAATACCAATGTGGAAGTCATTGCTGAAACCAAACGCTGCGGACTGCTTTCCATACCGGGATTTTTTACTGCAAGCGAAGGTTTTACCGCCTTGAAAGCCGGGGCTGATTACTTAAAGCTCTTTCCGGCGATCCTGGGACCCGGCTATATCAAAGACCTCAAGGCTGTTATCAAAGCCCCCATTTTGGCTGTGGGCGGTGTTAATGCCGGGAATATCGCAGAATTCACCTCTGTCTGTGCCGGAACCGGCATCGGCAGTGCCATTTACCGCTCCGGAAAACTTCCGCAGGACGTTGCCGTTGATGCAGAAACACTGGTACAGTTGGCAAAATAAAAGGCTCTGTACCCTTCAAAGGAAAGTAAAAACTTTCCGGTTTCTTTTTGTCACACCGTACAGGGGAAAGGAATCGGGGACGTCGGCTTGTTTCCACGATGCCCCAACTTCCTGAATATTTTTCACTGTCCTCCGCCGTGGGCAGTACCTTATTTTTCTGCCGGGCGTGTCCGGATCTTGATGACTCTTACGCAGGTGTGGGAACCGTAGGGGTAGCCCACACAGGTCAGCGCAAGAATGCCTCTGCTGCGTTCCTGGAAAAAAGGGACTTCCTTGCCATCATCCAGCCAGTTGGCAGAGATCACTTCAGGAGTAAAAAGATCCACGGCGCGAGTTCCGATACCGGTGCGGAAAATGGTGACTTCGGCTGAGCCGTTGATTCCCATATCGTGAACGAAATAGTAATAATCGTCGCCATTTTTCAGCATAAAATCTTTGCCGTGGCATTTGACGGCGGCGGGTTTTGCTTCATATATAGCCTCACCGAAAGCGCTGCACCAGCGGCCTACGGTATCGAGCAAAGCTCTTTCCATCAGGGGGATGCCGCCCTGACCTTCAGGACCGATATTCAGCAGCAGATTTGCTCCGCAACTGCGGCAGTGGCAAAGCAGTTCGATGATCTCTCCGGGGGAAAGATATTTGAAATCCATATTGACTCTGCCCCAGTGGGCATTCATAGTTTTGCAGACTTCGCCTGCCACATATTTACTCATACCTTCCCGGTTTATGGGGGTCGCCCTGCCGTTTTCAAATGTCACAGAGTCGATTTCGGGGTGTCCGACTTTGCCCCGTTCCGCAAGCCCGGTGTTGTTGACGATGATGCACTCCGGCTGATGTTTGCGGATGATGCCGTAGAGCCGGTCTTCTTTCCAGTCGGAGTCGGGGCGTGACCAGTTCCCGTCGAACCAGAAGCCGCCGATCTTGCCGTAATTGGTGCAAAGGATCTCAATTGACTTGTGGAAATAATCCAGATACTCCTCAAATTCGGCATCATCAAGAAATTTGGTTTCCTTGCCCCGCCAGTGCCAGTCGATAGTGGTATGATAAAAGAAGGGAACGATTCCGAATTCCCGGCATCCGTCAACAAATTCCCGGATCAGGTCTCTGCCGGCGGCACTGTGGGGGGCATCGTAATTATTGAGACCGCAGGTATCATAAAGAGAGAAACCGTCATGGTGGCGGGTGGTGAGAGTGATATATTTCATTCCGGCATTTTTTGCCAGACGTGCCCACTCCCGGGCATCGAAGTCTCTGGCGGTAAAGGTATCTTTGAGTTTTTCATATTGAGAACGGGGGATCTGCATTTTTTCCTGCGCCCACTCGCCCATACCAAACTGGGAATAGATCCCCCAATGAACGAACATACCGTATCCAAGTTTTTCAAATTCAGCCACATAGGGCAGCGGTTCAGGAATACTCATAAGCTTGTTTCTCCTTCTGATATTTTATTATACTCTTTGAGCCGGGGTGAAAAATTCCCAAACAGATATAAGACCTGTATTGAACTTGTATCATTGTCAATGAGGTAATATACACCATAATAATATTTTTGTCAAGTCTCATTGGGGAATGAACCAATATTTTTCCGGTATGAACTTGCCGCCGTTCGGATATTTCTGATAACTTTATCGATCAGACCTGAGTGTGTTTCTTACACACTGGCAGAAGTGTTGTAAAAGCCTTTGAACAAAAGAGTTTTACAAAATGGCTCTGTTTCCAATATGGGTAGGTAAGAAAACTATTCTTTTCCCGGAAAGTTTTTACAGATCGCTTTTAATTTTTGACTTTTTGTCAAAATTTAAAAGCGTTACTGAAAAAGGTTTTCCGTCTTCGTTGCACTACGCCGGACAAGGGGAAAAGGGAACTTCAGTTTTCGATTCTCGCAGCTAGTTACAGCTGCGAGTTATTCCGAAGCCGACGTTT
>JAZUPO010000005.1:0-6625 GCA_045605205.1 Victivallaceae bacterium | reverse complement strand
TGGCCCACAGAACGACATGGCTACGATCCGACTTATCACCCGGGTGATCCCGGCATTCTTGAGCTTTGCGGCGAAATCTTCTGCTTTGTCAGGTGCGGCAAAGGCACGCAGAGCACTGACAGCAATACCGTCTGCGGCAAGTTCCGCCACAGCAGAAGCAAGTTTTGCTTCAGGCAGAGAAGCAGCAGGAACGCCCTGAATATAATCCAGTTCAAGATATTTCACGCCGGCAGCCTTGCATTTTTCGACCATTTCAGGGACGTAACGTCCGGCAAGACGGGAAGAAGCGGTCAATTTGAAATCTTCTTTGCTGAAAAAATCACTCATCAAAGCTGCACGCTGACGGACACAATCGTTGCATCCGGGGTTGTCACAGAGGATGAAAGCAGGATCAGCCGCTCCCAGCTCCATACCGCATTCCCACATTCCTTTGGCCTGGATCAGACGCACCTGAGAGTTACCGATACGGCCCTGTTTCAGGAACCCTCTTTCTTTCAGGTGATGATCGAGGGCGATGAAATCACGATGGGGACCGGGATAGTATTTCCAGGTTTTGTTGATGGTTTCACCTTCGGGAGTGGTGTATTCTCTGGTGGTGGACCCCAGATATGCGAGGCGGAGTTCCGCTTCAATACCGTGCAGAGAGGTATTGCGATCCTGATCGACACCCATAAGACAGACATATCCACCCTTATCGGCAAGGCGTTTGAAAGGAGTTCCTTCGCCGTGGCAGCTTTCAGGTTTCCAGTGGTCGCGGCAGAGTTCTTCGGCATCTTTGCCGAGAGCGGCCACAGTTCCCACTGGACAGGGGCTGGTAATGGCACCGGGACGGTTTTTCAAAGTGGAGGTCAGAATCCCCAGAGCTCCGAAAACGGGCACCATAAGGGTTCCTTCGGGACCCACAGTTTCAAGGAAGGCATCGATCACAGCATCGGGACCGCCTTCAACGTGGCCGAGGCTGTAAAGGGAGCTGTGCAGCAGCACAAGATCACCTTTTTTCAGTCCCAGAGATTGGAGTCCGCTGATAATTTCCTGTTTTGTCATACTCGTTTGTTCCTTTCAGACTTTATCAGAGTGAATCGGTCAGCTTGCGCATAGCATCGAACTGTTCTTCGATGGATGCCACAAGTTTCAACTGGGTACGGCAGCGGTCAAGGTTGTGTCCGGGGCGTTTGGTCTTGAAGTAAACGTCGCCTGAAAGATAGTCGGTAAGGAAACGGATACCGATTTCCAGAGTGATGAGCTTGCCGGAAAAGGGCAGCAGAGATTTTTCCAGAGGATTGAGGAACTTGCCGGCAGCTGAAAGATAACCGCGGAGCAGAGCTTCAAACATTTCAAAACGCATACGCACCTTTGAAAGATCGGTTTCATCTTCAGCAGCAGGACTGGTCCCGGTACGGACCATATCACCGAAATCGTAATGGGGCAGACCGGGCATAACAGTATCAAGGTCAATAACGCAGATACCTTTGCCGGTGGCATCATCAATAAGCACATTGTTCAGCTTGGTATCGTTATGAGTGGTACGTTCCACGATCTCGCCTTTGGCCTGCAGATCGAGGAGCAGACCGCATTCCTTTTCCCGTTCCATAACAAAATCGACTTCCCGACTTACCTCTTTGAGCCGTCCCACCTTATCGGCGGCGATGGCCTCTTTGAGGGCTTCCAGACGGGAAACGGTGTGGTGGAAGTTGGGAATGGTCTCAAAAAGACGGCCTTCCATATCGGCCAGATAGTTCTGGAATCTGCCGAAAGCGGCGGCAGCTTCAAAAGCCTGAGTATCATTTTCGATGATATCATAGGTACGGGCTTTGTCCACAAAGATATAGCTGCGCCAGAAGTTGCCTTCAGCATCACGGAAGAAGGGTTTTCCTTCGGCATTGCGCAAAGGAGAAAGTGTCTTGTCGGCGGAGTCAGTCCCGGCAAGTTTTTTGCTGATATGAGAGGTGACCCGGACAAAGTTGTCCATCAGCTCTTCGGGCTGACGGAAAATGGAGGTATTGACCCGCTGAACGATAAGGGTGTTGGTGTCAGTCTCCACTTTGTAAGTATCATTGATATGACCGGTTCCGTAGGGGATTCCGGAAACAAATTTTCCTGCACCGGTAAAACCGTTGCACACTGCATTGAGATCATAAGCCATTTTTTATTCCTTCCATATAATTTTGGTATGATTCTGACAAACTTGTGCCTTAATATAGCACATAAATAAAAGAAAGTAAATGGAAAAATCCACTCTGTCAATGGATTTTAACAGAAAAAACAAGAAAGCTGAAACAATACCCCCCCTAAACTCAGGAGAACTTCTCCATACAAAAAGCTGAAAACTCTCTTTGACAAAAGCTTTTTGCACGGAGAAGAAATATTGTTTTTACAAGATCTTCATACTCATACGGTACTCCGCCTCTTCTTTGGGATGGAGGATCGCTCTTTCGTAGATCACTTCAAAAGTGGAATTCTGCTGTCCGGAACTGTCCCAGAAAACCACCTGACGCACATTGCCCGGCAGAGTCATCTGCAGCTTGCTTTTGAGGAAGGGGGCACTTAACACAAGTTCACGGGCAGCCGCAGGAGTTGCACCGGCAATGTTGAACTCCTTACCGGTCATCAAAGGATCTTTTGCCCCGTAGTGAAAGAGCTGAACGACATAACCTCTGCGGAACCTGACTCCGTCCTTCCAAAGTGCACCTCCTGTTATATCTCCCTTTTTACCCAGAACGGCGGGCATAGAGTGGAAACGGAAGGCATATTCCAGAGCATCGTGGGTCTCGTTAATGATCCTGCCGGTAAAATCTATCTTCCCCGGGAAAAAGTCATACTGCATAACAAGTCCCGCTCCGGCAAAGTGCTGTTGATCCTGAGGAGTCAGTTTGCGGTAGAGCTGCAGCCGGATCCCGCCTCCGGCAGCCTTCAGCTCCCGCACTTCCACCACGCTGTTGAGCATAAAGGTGGACTTTCTGGGATACCAGATGCCGGGGACGGCGAACCAGCCTTTGCCGTTTTTCACAGAAAGCTGTTCGCCCCGGGATTTGAGTTCAGTTATCCGCCCTCCCTGTTTCAGATCCACGACCGCCTCAAAAACAGGGGTCTTGATCAGGATCGACTCTTTGCCGGGAGCAGCTGAAACATCCTTTACAGTGACACTTCTGACTCCTTTGAGGTCAACGCTTTGTGCCGCCTGACGCTGAGCGTGAAGTCTGGCTTCGGCCTGAGCGGCTTTTCTGATTGCAGGGATTCTTTTTCTGAGAAGCCCGTTCATCTGCTTCTGAGTAAAAGGAGTAAGATTCTCTTTTTTCCGGGATGAAATGCGAATGAATTGCCAGCGTAAAGCTCCGGTCTGAAGCAGGATCCCTTTTGCAAGTTCCTGACTTGAGAAAGTTCCAAGATCATATTTCCCAGCTGTTACGTGCCAATTTCCCTTTTCCAATCCCTTGAACTGCAGATCAAAAAAAAGTTCTCCCTTCTTCCAGAAGTTCCCCACAGCAACCAGATATTCACCCTTGTGCTTGAACGCACGGTACTGATAGATCTTGAGTTTGTGAAGTTCCGGCAATCTGCCTTCCCCGGGAGAAGGTTCAGCCCACTGGGGGGCAAAATCAGGATTTTCCGGGAAGGGTGTACGGGGAATGATTTTTACTTGTGAAGTCACATCTCTTCCTTCAGTCACGATTTTTTCGTTGTCTGCGATAGCTGTGTTGGCTTCAGCAACTTTACCCCAGTAACGGTAATCATAACCGCCGGGGAAGGTGAAAAGAAAAGCTCCCTGCCATTTCTGGATAAAGTAGGTGATCATTTCAAAAGCGATCCCCTCGGGCTGCGATATGGTGGTATCGCCCATACGTCCGTGGGGAAAAGCAATCAATTTGGGCATCCGGCCCGGTTTTGATTTGGATCTTGCAAAATCTTTCACCTGTTCTGCCGCAAGCCAGGCACTGAGCTGAGGAGCAGGATAGTAGCTGTAGGGAGTATCCCAATACCAGCAGTTATAGGGTCCCCAGGGCTCCAGCCAGGGCAGTTCGCTGATATAATCGGTCACATTGTACTGTTTAGCCCAGAAATTCATCTGGGGTGTCATACTTGACCACGAAATTTCGGGGATGAAGTGGGATTCCTTACCCTTTTTCCGCCCCGCTTCACTGACAGCCTTTTCAAGAGTGACCATCAGACGGCTATGCTGCCAGCTGCGGAACTTCATCCATTTTTCCCCGTGCTTCTGCAAGGTGTTACGGGGCCAGGCGGCGATGATTTCGGAAGCAGAAGGGTTGCCTTTTGCCCATTTGATGAATTCATCCCGGCATCTGACACAGAAACATCCTTTTGAGTTGAGATAATAGGGTTCCCAGTTGGTCATAATGTGTTCCGCCACATCTTCTTTAACAATGAGATCCTCAATCAGCTTCACCACATTTTCCCTGAAAAAAGTCCCTTCCCGGTAAACCTCGACCGGACAGATTTTCCGGGGAAACGCCTTTCCGTCAATAAGCCTGAACTTGACCGATTCCGGTCTGTCGCCTTTTCCGATGCGGAACCCGTTACAGATGTAATAGTGCCCTCTGTAACGTTCAATGCCGATTTTCCGGAGCTCGCGGCTGAAATCCTCCTGAGCTCCGTGGATGGCTGAAAAACCGCTGGCCTTGTAAAATTCAGCGGCACGCACGGCCATCTCCCCTTTGAAACGGAACTCCATACCGACCATAGCGGCAGTCCGGAAAGACGCAGGCCGTTTTCCGTGAACGGCAGGAATGATCTGAAGATCGGCTGTATGCTGTTTCCCGGCCCACTTCCCCTGGATCAGACGGTAACGCAAAGGATAGCGTTTTGCGCCGGCCTTGAGTCCGGGAGCCCTGACGATCAGCACCGCTGCGTGCATCTTGAAAAATTTACGGGTAAAGGCAATGGGAGGCAGCAGTCTGAGGTCAATAAGAACTCTGGTCGTTCCGTCAGGATTGAGTGTCCTGCTCAGTATGGGGACAAATTCACGTGTCCCCAGAGCCTGAAAACCGGGAGGAAGGATGACTTCAAGGTGAAGACCTTTTCGCACGGGAGCCTTGTCGGAAGCAAAGGCAAAATTCATCATAGCAGGGAGATTTTCGCCCACTGCATACAAATTATCCATAAATCCCTGAGGAGATATCCGCACGTCAACTGCTGTTCCTCCGGTGGAACGGACAAGAGTGAAATCATCCAGCCAGGCACGTCCGGCACCGTAGAGGGCAGGACAAATATAAAATCCACCGGTTCCGGTTGGAGCTTTGATGGTCACTGTGCCGTCGTACCAGTCAGGGCGCAAAGTAAACATCTTGCTCTTATAACCGCCGACAGGGCTCAGACGGCCGCTTTTGCCGGGAACTTTTTTAAGCGGTGCATAAAGAATCGTCAGGGCGGAAGTCCCATAGGAGGGCAGATGCTGTCCTCTCATCTTGAAACGAAGTTCCCACACAGTTTCCTCACTGGTTTCAGGAATGGTCACCTCCTGAACGATCCGGTTTGAAATAACCAGTTTGGGGGCAAGTTTCGCAACTTTTGCAGGAGTATCCAAAAAAACTGCCGCTTTGCCGTCAGCAGGCCTTTCAGTGGAAATCGTGCGGCTGCAAATCTTTTTGATCTCTTCTGCGTTGGGGGTTTTTCCGTGAATATTCAATCCGCCCCGCCATACCCCCATTTTTCTGCGGCCGGTGAAATCGGTATTTGCATCCTCAAAACTGCCGTTGCCGAGAATACTTTTCCCCTTGTCTGCCACTGGAGCAGCTTTGCCCCCGAAAGTGCTGAAATCAAAAGAAGTCCCCCCCCGGGAAAATTCATTTCCCCAACTGCAGAAAAAGAATGTACAAACTAAAAAACAAAGCAAATTTTTCATAAATTTTATCAAACTCCTCAATTTTCAGATCCCGTGCAACTTACCAGGAATCGTTGAAGGGACGTTTCTTACGCCAGGGATGCCAGAAAGTCGTGGTATCCACATTGACCGTCTTTTGATATGCGGGCATCCTGTCCCTGGAAAGAAATGTTCCGTGTCCGTCAAGAAACAGCACTGAACAATCCCCCGGCCCCCTGGTCAGCGGAGCAGAAGTTCCGGAGCCGTCACTGCCCGCCAGAGGATTACGGTGGGGGAAGGCCGGCCAGTTGGCACCGGAGTAAGAGCACGAGGAGAGACCGCCTTTGAAAGCCATTTCAGCAAAATAACATCCCCGCGACGGCCGGGGAACCATAGAGAGTTTCCCCGTATTTCCGGCCAATACTTCATTGACTGCCAGCTTGGAAAGAATACCGACACCGTAGTAATCCTTGGTCGCAGGCATCATAGGGGGAGGAGGCACAGAGGGACAAAGCAGCGGATGCCGGGTCACTGCAGGAGCTCTGACGATCGCACCGCCGACGGGAGCGTTGGACTCCATAGCCAGATAGGAGGTCAGCATACCGCTGTCAATTTTGCCTGAGTACCAGGTTTTGTGACTGCTGGATCCGGCGGGCACTGATTGTACATTGCGGTAGAGTACCGGATAACCGTTGTTGTCTGCAGTGTAAAACTGAGCCGCTTTTGAAAGCTGACTGAAGTTGGAGAGACATTTTGCTCCGTTGGCACGCTGTTTTGCCTGCTGCAAGGCTGGCAGAAGCATAGCGGCGA
>JAZUPO010000004.1:0-5679 GCA_045605205.1 Victivallaceae bacterium | reverse complement strand
CTCCTCATCAGTAAACGGGGGAGGGTTATTTTTACCTCCTTCACCAAGGAGCTTGCTCATTTCTACGAGGCTGCGTCCGTTGCAGGACCGGCGGACGTTTCCGGCGGCGACTGCACCGGGCCGGGCAGCGTCTTCGAGTTGCCAGTACTGGGCAAATGCCGCAGGCGTCATATTTCTGGCACAGCCGGCTTTAGCCATTTCAGCGATCATATCGTCAGAGACAGGGAAAAGTGCTCTGCGGGTAACGATGGTACGGAACCCGGAACTGGTGGGCACGGAGCCGGTTGTCGAAACCAGTTTGTCCCGTTCGGCACTGCTCAAATTGAGAAGGACAGCTTCCTTGAGAACAATGTCAAGGGGAGAGGAACTGTTGACACCGATATTGGAAAACGCATTGACGATAACAGTACCGCTGATGTTGTCAATGGTGCCGATGACGCCCCAACGTTTGCTGCCGGGCAGAAAGGCGACTGTGCCTGATTTGAGCATCTGGAGTTTGTTCCAACGCAGTGCGATCTGGCGGATGGGCAACTTTTCATCTCTGACGCCGATGGCTTTCATAATGGAAGTTTTTGAAAGGTAACGGGGCAGCAGAGTCGTGGCGGAATTGACCAGAACTTTGCGGAAAAGCTCAGATTCGGGCAGGGGAAGTTCCGCTGCACGGAAACAGAAAACGGCAGCTTCGGGAGTGAGGTTTTCAAGAAGCCCGCCCCAGAGAGTGTCCAAAGTCTCTGCAGCAGTTTCAGGAACAGCTTCTTCTTTGGCAAAAAGAGTATAAAGTGCATCAAAATTTGCTTTGACCGGTGCATCAAGTGCCGCCAGTACCAGATTGTCCAAAACGACCATATCCATAGTGATAAATCTCCTTGAAAGATACTTTTATATAATATAATGCGGAAAACCTCTGTTGTCAAGTTTTAAGCCTCTGATTTGAGGGCAAAAAATCCTGAGATGGTTGAAAATCTGATTATGATGCTTTTCTTTTGACAGATTCAGCAGGATACTTGAAAAAGAGATTACCCTGTTGTATATTAGAACCGTTGAGATTTTTATATAAAATTAAGGAGTTTTTATGGAACAATACACGGCTTCATCTGACCGTTACTCCCTTATGCCCTGCCGCCGCAGCGGCAGGTCCGGGGTCATTCTGCCCCAGGTTTCGCTGGGGTTGTGGCACAATTTCGGAAGCGTTGATTCTTTTGACAATGCACGTAAAATGCTGAGGTATGCCTTCGATCTTGGTATTTTTCACTTCGACCTTGCCAATAATTACGGCCCTGAACCCGGTTCTGCGGAAGAAAATTTCGGCAGGATCTTTACGGCTGATCTGAAAAAACACCGGGATGAACTTCTTGTTTCAACAAAGGCGGGATTCCGTATGTGGGAGGGACCTTACGGTGAGTGGGGATCCCGGAAAAATCTGATCGCCAGCTGTGATCAGAGTCTGAAACGGATGCAGCTGGACTATGTGGACATTTTTTATCATCACCGTCCGGATCCGGAAACTCCTGTGGAAGAAAGTATGCAGGCCCTTGATTACATCGTCCGCAGCGGCAGGGCTTTGTATGTGGGGATTTCCAACTATTCCACCGCAGATGCCGCCAAGGCCTTTGCCATATTGCGGGAATTGAAAACTCCCGGTGTCCTCTATCAGGGATGTTTCAATATGCTGCGGCGTTATCACGAAGATAACGGTATGTTTGATATGCTCAGTGAAACCGGAGTCGGGGCGATCTGTTTTTCGCCTCTTGCCCAAGGCGTGTTGAGTACCAAATACATAAATGGCATCCCTGCTGATTCCCGGGCGGTGAGAAACCATTTTCTCAAAAAGGATTCCATTACCGATGAACTGCGGCAGAAAGTTGCTGCTCTCAATGAGATCGCTCTTGAACGGTCTCAAACTCTGGCTCAGATGGCTCTGGGTTGGATATTGAGCCGCAAAGGAGTGACTTCTGTTCTGATCGGAGCCAGCAAATGTGAGCAGATCGCCGAATGTGCCCAGGCACCGGCAAACTCCACCTTTACTGAAGAAGAGTACCGGAAAATAGACAACATTGTATTGAAGTGAAAAATTGAGGTCTGTTATGTTTAATTTCAATATTGTGCCTTTAGAAGTTGAAAACCTTGAACGTATTTGCGACGATATCGTACAGTTGATCCGTTCCGGTATTATCAATGTCCCTCTTTTTAATATGACACTGGTGCCGGAAGGAGACCCCCCGGTGGATAAGGCCAGGATCCTGACTGACAGATTGCTGCTCTTTCAGGCTCGTCTTGCCAAAGACGGTATTTCCGGCGGTGTGCTTTTGCAGTCAACCCTGGGCCACGGCTATATCCTCAACCGTCAGAATCCCTATCAGAACTACATCGGTATGATGGACGAAGAAGAACGGCAGATATGCTGTCCGCTGGATAAAGGAGTACAGGAACATTTTTACAATGTGTGTAAAACCATTGCTTCGGCACATCCGTCTTTTATGCTGATCGACGATGATTTCCGTCTGCTGGGCCGTTCCGGCCGTGGTTGTGCCTGTCCGCTTCATCTGGCAGAATTCAAACGTTTGACCGGCCTTGATCTTTCTATCGCAGAACTCCGGGATCGCCTGAACGGTACTTCTGATGAAGATCGCCGCCTGGCAGAAATTTTTGACCGGATGCAATGTGATTCTCTGGTCAATATGGCAAAGCGGATGCGGCAGGGCATCGATGAGATCGATCCCTCTATACCCGGCGGGTACTGCCCCTGTACGCTGGATATCCGGCACGCAATGCCCATTGCTGAAGTCTTTGCCGGTCAGGGGAATCCGACTTTGATCCGTATCAACTGCGGATATTATAATCAGCGGGGGCCCCGGCTTTTTTCCGGTGTGGCACAAAATGCGGCCATTCAGCTGGCGGCGATCCGGGAAAAGACCGGGATCGTGCTGACGGAATCGGATACCTGTCCCCATAACCGTTACAGTACCAGTGCTTCAAGTCTGCACTCCCATTACAGTGTTTCGCTCCTTGAAGGATGTGACGGTGCAAAACATTGGATATCCCGTCTCAGAGGCAATGAATGGAAAAGTGCAAAAGCATACCGTAAAATTCTTGCTGAACATCAGGGCTTCTATCGTAAACTGGTCGAAATCGGCCGCAGCGCAGAGTGGTTCGGTGCCCGTTTTGCTTTGCCTGAAAAGCCCTATTTTGCCTACAATCCTGTGGATAATGCTTACGGTGAAAGTTGGCATCAGGTGATGCTTGAGCGTTTGGGCATCCCTATGTATTACAGTAAAAAAGCCGGCGGGGCTGTCTTTATGAACGGACTTCAGCCTAAGGTGTTTTCGACGGCAGAATTGGAAAAACTGTTGTCCGGAGTCCTTGTCCTTGATTGCCGGGCTGCCAAACTTTTCTGTGAAAAAGGATATGAAGATCATCTGGGCGTCAGGGTGACGGAGTGGGATTTACCCAAAGCTACAGGGGAACTGCTCCCCGAAGGTTTGACGGGGCCCCAGGAAAATTTGTGCAAACTGGAACTTTTGGGTGCAACGGTGGATTCAAAACTCTATCACGCCCCCTTTAATCAGAGTAATGAACGGCAGTTCGTTGCTCCCGGATGTACGATCTACCGCAACAAACTTGGTGGAACGGTCATTGTCTTTGCCGGAACTCCGCCTTCTATCGGGACATTGTCCGCCTTTGGATTCCTGAATGAAAACCGTAAGGGCCAGCTTTTGCGGCTGATCCGGTCAACTGCCGGGCTGCCCCTTTATTACACGGGAGACGTGGATATGTATATGAAAGGCGGTATACTGCCCGATAACAGTATGATCGGAGTCCTTTTCAATCTGGGAACCGACCAGCTTGACTCTGTTGAACTTTTTGTGGACCGTCCTTTTGAAAAGGTGGAATATCTGACCAAAGAAGGCAGCTGGGAAAAGGTGGCGTATACTTTTACCGGTGAAAAAGAAATTGAAATTTCTTTGCGTCTTGAGACCTTCCGGCCTCAAGTTTTACGTTTCAGCTGATTTGAAAATAAAAAATCCGGTTTCCTTACGCAGAGCGGGGTGGAAACCGGATTTTTTTTGATTGTTATCAGTTGAAAATACGGCAGCAGGGAGAATCGTCAGAGTGGATCCCCATCGCCTTGAAAATAGCCATTGCCATTTCAAAGTGTCCTCTTGCTCCCGGGTGGATCGTTTCTCCAAGCCAGGCATCAAGAAGCTGCGGTGCATTGGTGCGTGCACACCAGTAACTCCAGTGATCGACAAAAAGGGCATTGTATTTTTGAGCCGTTTCTTCAATGACTTTGTTATAAGCAGGCATTTCCTCGAAGCGTTTGACATACTGCGGACTTTCCGACTTTCCGATGGGAGGATAATTCTGCACGATCGGAATAGCTCCCAAGTCAGTGATTTGTACGAGGATCGAAGCAAGATATGTTCTGAATCCTTCTGCACCGCCTTCTGTTTTGACAATATCGTTTGTTCCGATCAGCAAAAATACTGCATCCGGTGAAAAACGGGAGACGTGGGAAGTGAAATATTCTTTCTGTGAAAGGTTGAAGGCAGTTTGGCCGCTGTAAGCTGTGTTGATAACGATATCGTTACTTTTTTTCAGCTCCCAGCGTACTCTTTCGTGGAATATTTCAGGAAAACTCCGCCAACCGTGAGTATGAGCGGCTCCGTGGGTGATGGAGTCGCCGTAAAATACCCAGTTCCAGCCCGGGGCATCCTGCGTGTTGAAATGAGTTGCCAGACGTTCTTTATATTCAGTCAGTGTCGGCATAAGAGAACTCCTTGATTTCAGTTCCAGAGTTTGGGGCGGATGAGTCTTTCGGGCAGCAAAGGTACTGTTTCTGAAACCTGTTTCAGCAGATCTGCGGGCAGGGGACCCAAGGCGGCCATACGGCAGTTTTCCTGCAGTTGCTCTGGGGTGTCCACTCCGGTCAATACGCTGACTCCTCCCGGGAACGAGAGCAGATAACGCATACAAAGTTCCTGCATAGGCATACCAAAAGACTCCAGTTTTTCCCGGTATGCCAGGAGTTCCGGGAAGGGGATCTTTTCTTTAGGCATAACAGCAAGGCCCTGCAAATAAACACTGCGAATGAATATCTGGCCTGTACTGTGATTTTTGATCTTGTCATCAAAACGGTGATCAAATACATTGCAGGGCAATTGGACAAAAGGAGATTCGTCAGCTGTGGCGGCACACTCAAGAGAATCGAGGGAAACGCCTGCCGCTTTGATCATTCCTTTGGCAATGAGAGACGAAAGTTCTTCGTGACGGCACCAGTCAAGTTCATTGTGAAAGAGAACCAAAGGGAGCACCGGCAGTCTGAGGTGTTTCAGGGAATTTGTGACAGAATTTGTAATGAATTCAAGAGCATCGCAATTTGGGGGCAGGGGAGGAACTTTGCTGACCACAGTCATACGGTCTGCGATCCCCAGTTCCGCAAGAGCCTTGCCCAGTACTTCTTCACTGTCGCCGTAGGCCGCTGCCGTATCGAGGGAGGTGATGCCGTTGTCAAGGGCGGTTTTGAGAATCGCTTTAACCCGGTCAAAAGAGGGTTTCCCCTGAGTGTTGGCGATACCGTAATTGAGTCCGAATTGGACTGTGCCCAGTAAAAGACGGGAAAATTTCATTTTGCCGTGTATCCTCCGTCAACAGGGATATTGACCCCGGTAATATAGGCAG
>JAZUPO010000003.1:0-8241 GCA_045605205.1 Victivallaceae bacterium | reverse complement strand
CTCCAAAAACTGGCCGGAGATCCCTATTTTCGGCAATCCTTCTGTCAGTGTCCTGAAAGAAAACGGTCGTTTGACTGCTCCCATCAACGCTCCTCTCACCTGGAATATTCCTTTGCTCAAAAAGCAGAATATCCTTCCCGGAGTCGGCAAAAAAGTCCTGCGTATTCCCAGAGCTGCAGGTGTCGTTTCCACGACGGACTTCACTAAAGGCTCCTGGGCAAAGGCCAAGTGGCACAATATGAACGGTATCCAGTTGGGAGCCATTACGGAAAAGACCCGTTTCAAAGCTCTCTATGATGCAAAGAATGTGTACTTTGCCTTTGAAAGTGATGTCGCTCCCGACAAGAAATTCAATGCTCTGGGTAAAGACGGTATCTGCTGGGGCCAGGATTGTATGGAGCTTATTCTTGATCCCACCGGGACCCGGGATATCTACTATCATCTGATGGTGAACCCCATTGAGAACTCTTATTACGATGAGGCATTCGGATTGATCAAAGATGAATTGAATCCTCTTTATAACAAGCCCGACGGTTCCTGGAATTGCAAGTGGTCTTATACGACCCGGCGCAAGGGCGGCAAGTGGTATGTGTGCTTTACTATTCCTTTTTCCTCCCTTAATGTGCCTCCTGCGGCTCCCGGCACCATTTGGTATGGCAATTTCGGCCGGGAAGCCTTTTTCGGTGGAAAACACGGTACTCTTGAACTTTCTCTCTGGTCTCCCAATCTGGAAACAATGAGTTTCCACGACAGGGAAACTTTAGGCGATCTGATTTTTGAATGATCCCTGAATAGAAAAAATAAGCAACAAAAAAGTCCGGAATGTTCCGGACTTTTTTATTGCGGCAATGTGGATTTTACCAGTGGCGGACTTTCATTCCCATTGCTTCTGCCAATTTATCCCGCACCGGATGTACCGGATGAGTGGGGGTAACGTGATTTTTGACAAAAGCCACTGCAATGCCCCGTTCACGGTCTGCAAAGCCTTCACCGCCCAAAGCACCGCCGTGACCGAAAACAGCATTGCTCTCAGGTGCATAGGGCAATGCCCAGCCCAAACCGAATTTAGCCCAGGTGGGAATGAGGGGATTGCTCCAGTGACGGCGGACAATGGCGGCATTTTCGATTGTTTCAGGAGCAAGCATCGGTTTGCCGTCCAAACCGAAAGTGATCGCCGCATAGATTTTTGCCAGTGCATTGGCAGTGGCAACGCCGTTGGCAGAGGGAATAAATCCCCGGCGGAGTTTCTCGCGCCTCATCATTTGTAAGCTGTTGGCTTTTTCACTTTCGTCTTCTTCTGCAAGACGGGATTCTGCTTCTTCATCAGTTCCGAAATAGAAATCTTTTTCGATATTGAGGGGTTCAAAGATCTCCTGACGGAGAAAATCTTTGAAAAAGATCCCGGCAGCCCGGGAGGCAAGTTCGCCGATAAGCCAGGCGTAGGTAAGGCCGTGGTATGCACAAACTTCACCGGGTGTGTTGGCCGGAAGTGCTTGAGCTATTTTTTTTGTCATCAATTCCCAATCGGCCATCTCATCCGGAGAGGCGAGTTGAGGAAGTTCATTGACCGCGGCCCGATGGGTCAGGGCGTGCCAGACCAAAGTGTCCTCTTTGCCGTTACAGCCGTATTCCGGCCAGTAGTCAGCAATGCGGTCGGAGTAGCGGATTTTCTGCTGTTCCACCAGCATATGGAATGCGGCGGTCATCACTCCCTTGCCGCAGGAGTAAATGGGGAAAAGGGTTTTTTCCGTAACAGGGATCGTTCTTGCTTTGTCGGCAAAACCGGAAACCAGAAAGGCGATTTGCTGTCCGTGATCGTAGACAGCCAGCTGAAGCCCGCACTCTTCTCCGGAACTTGTAGCTTGGTCCATAATTTCCTGGAGTAATGGAATGTCTAATTTCATAATGAAAGCCTCTTGAATAAAAATGAAAATGCTGAAAATCCGGGAAGGGATTTTCAGCGTTGATTTTTTATATCATTTCACGGTAACCGCCGAGAAAGACAAATGTATCCGGGCCTGAAGCCAGACCGTCAAGCAGCCGGATGACTTCCGGATTACGGGGAGATGCTTCAAGGTCAAAGTAGAACATAAATTCAAATTCCCGTCCGGGAATGGGACGGCTTTCCAACTTGGTCAGGTTGACTCCGATCGTGGCAAACTTTGAAATCAACCTGTAAAGAGAGCCGGGGCAGTGAGAGGTCGAAAGCATCAAACTGATCCTGTCTGCTCCCGGGAAAAGACGCATATTCCGGGAAATACAGATGAATCGGGTTCTATTGGCGGCATTGTTCTGGATCTCTTCTGCGGCAAGGTCGCAGAGACCGTAGACCTGTGCACAATTCAAAGACGCAATGGCTGCTATGTCGTTGCGGTCAGATTCGGCCACCATCTTGGCCGCCATCGCAGTGTTGTCGTGAATGGTGATCTTGATGCCGGGATGCCGGTTGAGAAATTCCCGGCACTGCAGAATACCCTGTTCGTGAGAAACGATCTCTTTGACATCTTCCAGTTTGACTCCGGGTTTCGCCAGCAGATGGTGACGGATCGGCATAGAAAGACTCCGGACAATGTAGAATTTGTTGCTCCGCATCAGATCGTAGATGGCATTGACACTGCCGGAAGTACTGTTTTCAATGGGCAGTATGCCATATTCGCACAAGCCCTGTTCCACAGCCTGAAAGACACCGGCAAAATTTCTGACATAGACGATGTCCGCCTGTTTGAAAAGCCGGTCGCAGGCTTGCTGGGAATAGGCTCCTTCAACCCCTTGACAGGCAACGACAGCTCTTTCGGGGAAGGGGGATTCCAAGTCTGCTTTGCCGGCTTTTTCCAAGGCTGCGGCAAGTTTTCCGTTGCCGGAAATAAGGTAACGCTGATAGGAACGGCTCAAGTCAAACAAAGTGGTGAAAAGGACGGCTGCTCTGTCTCCGAGTTCATCTCCGGCGCGTTTGATCATACGCAAACGCTCTTCCCGTTCCCGGGAGTTGTCGGTGACTGCCAGATTTGCAGCAATTTTTGCTTTGGCAACTTCTGAAGATACCTTCATCCGTTCCACGAAAAGATCACAGATTTTATCATCAATATCGTTGATCTTATTACGACATTCTTGCAGATTCATTGGAGGGCATTCCTTAAATTATTGATTTTTTTCATCATATTGTCGAAACTTCCGGGAGTCAGTGATTGAGCTCCGTCGCACAACGCACAGGTGGGATTGTTGTGGACTTCAATAATAAGCCCGTCGGCACCGGCTGCAACGGCGGCCATTGCCAGCGGTGAAACATATTTGGCAATACCGATGGAGTGGCTGGGATCAACAATGATGGGCAGATGACTCAGAGATTTGATAACAGGGATGGCTGAGATATCAAGAGTGTTTCTGGTCTGTGGTTCAAAGGTCCGGATACCTCTTTCGCAGAGAATGACCTGATCATTTCCTGAAGACATAATGTATTCGGCACTCATAAGCCATTCCTGATAAGTATTGGCAAGGCCTCTTTTCAGCAGAATGGGTTTGCGTTGTTTTCCGATCTGGCGGAGCAATTCAAAGTTCTGCATATTTCTGGCACCGATCTGGATCACGTCAACTTCATCAAAGAGGTCAAGCTGTGAGAGATCCATAATTTCAGTGACGATGGGCAGACCGGTTTCTTTTTTTGCTTCAAGAAGCAGCCGGATCCCTTCGCCCCGGAGCCCCTGAAAGGCATAGGGGCTGGTACGGGGCTTGAAAGCACCGCCGCGGAGCATTGTAGCTCCGGAAGCCTTGACTGATTTGGCAACAGTGATGATCTGTTCTTCGGATTCCACAGAACAGGGACCGGCAATGACTGAGAAAAAGCCGCCGCCGAGTTTGACATCGCCGACTTTAACAATGGTATCATCGGGATGAAATTTCCGGTTGGCATCTTTGTAGGGTTCCTGGATGCGTTTGACATCTTCAATAATGTCAAGAGCCTTGAGCATTTCCATATCGACCCGTGATGTGTCGCCCACCAAACCGATAACAGTCTGGTTTTTCCCTTCAGACAAGTGAGCCTGAAGACCGTGCTGTTCCAGAAATTTACGCAGTGAATCAACCTGCGTCGCCCCCGGATTGGGCTTGAGAATGATGACCATTTTTTTTCTCCTTAAGTCATTAAAAAAGCTCCGTGCGATTTTTTTCGCCCGGAGCCGTATCTTGAATGCTGTTACTCATCATCAGTGAACATTTACAGCACGCAGAGACCGACTCCGCTTGGTAAAAGCAAAACCGGTAAAATAAAAGCTGCTGTAATAAAACTTGTTCATCAATAATTCCTCATTTCTGATTTTCTTTTCTAATATAACACGCCAAAATATTTTTTGCAAGTCCCGATTTATATATTTTTTGATTTTTTTTCTGTTGCCGTGAGCATCCTTGAGTCAGCACCAATTCCCTTGGACAAGGAACATATAAACAATTGTACCGATCACAATGGAAAGCAATGGATTCTTTTTCCACATCTGCAGTGCAACGACAACGACGCTTGCAATGATTTCTGCTCCGACAGCTGTCCGGGTGTGCCAATGGCTGAAAAGGCAGTAGACAGTGAGCATCGCTATGGCTGCCGGAGAAATTACGCTGCCCAAATAGCGGATGAGAGGAGGTGTTTCCTTGTGTCTGCCGAAGGCAATAAAAGGAAATGCCCGGAGCAGAAGTGTGGTCAATGAGGCCAGAAATACGATCAAAAGAGCATAGGTGATGGAAGATGTATTCATTTTTTCACCTCTTGTTCTGCCTGAAACTTTTTACGGAAAATGAGAAAAACTGCCGTCATAACGATCATTGCGGGAATGAGCATCTTGTCCACCGGAAAAAAACATCTTGCCAGAATGGCGGCAGCAAAACCGGTCAGTGCCGGAAGACGGTTGGATTTTTCACGGAGCTGATCGGTCAGTATAACAAGAAACAATGCTGTCATTGCAAAGTCGATCCCCTGACAGTTGAAAGGCAGAGTACTGCCCACCAATGCTCCCAGGGAGACGCCGGAAACCCAGTAACAGTGATCCAGAAAGGCAACTTTCATACAATAATCCACAGAATCCTGTTTCTCTTGGTTTTTGTCGGCACATTGCAACGCATAGGTTTCATCGGTCAGGGTCCAGATAAGATACCACTTTTTCCAACGGGGGATCCCCTCAAAACGTTCAATAAGAGAAAATCCGTACATCGCATAACGCAAATTGAGAAACAAAGTCAGTAATACCACATCTGTCAGAGGAATCGACTCTTTCAGCCAGTCGACCATAATGAACTGCAATGCCCCGGAAATGCTCAAGGTGCTGCTGACAGTTCCCCAAAGGGGCATTGCCGGAAGGTTGGGCAGGGTGCCTGCCAGTACGATTCCTGCGGCAGCCCCCATTGCAAGATATCCCATTAAAACAGGCAGTGTATCTTTAAAGGCACTCTGCCAATTTTTCTTTTTCATCAAAAAAATTCCTTTGCTGTACGGGGAAGATCATCCTAAATTTACGGGAATGATCTGGATCGAGTTGAAAGGGCAGTTGAGCAAAGTTGATATAACTTCGCATTTTGCCCGGAAAAGGTAAAAAACAGGCCGTGTGAAAAGATGTTCCATAGATTCAAAGTTTCCCTGGTCTTTGGCAATGACCAGATCCACATTGTAGATTTTCTCAAGAAATTCAGGACTGGAACGGGTGAATGAAACTCCGGCTGTGCCGTCGCCGGTATCGATGAGGGGGGCAAAGTCGATGCCGGACTCCAGAGCATCCGGACGGGTGACATCGTTGAGGACCGGGATCCCCCTGACGCCCACGGTGAGTTTTTCTTTATAGGGTTCCATAAGAAGTCGGTCGATGACAGCTTCTCCGCAGTTGTCCAGAATATAGAGTATGGAATCAGCTTCATCCATACGCTTTTTCAATTCTCTTGCCGCATTTTTGTCGTAAGGCTGATCGAGAATTGAGGTAATGCTATCTTCCACTGTTGACAAATCCAGATCCCGGTTGATGCCGTAGTCGATAATGTTTCCTGCGGCAGCGAGACGCAATGCTGTGTCAAAGGGATTATCTGAAGCATTGACGATTTCCCGCATTCGGGGCAGAAGCTGTAATGCCAGGCAAGTGGAATTGTGCTTTATTTCAGCCATCGGATCACTGCATCCTGACTCCCGGACGTGAATGCCGCCCCACAGATGAGCCAGAACTTCAGGAGGAGTTCCCCCATTGGATGAAACATCAATAAAGGCATTGAGCATTTCATTGGCAAGGTTTTTCCGGGAGTCATTGCAGTGTCCCAGTTTTTCTGAAAGTTCAAGAATGAGCTTGAAAATACAGTCATAACATTTGAAGTCGATTTTCATAAAAAATTTTTCCGTAAAGCGTAGAAAAGGTGACGTGTTTTTAACTTTGTTTTTCTCCTGATGCACTGAGGGCGATACCGAGCAGTATGCCGCATCCCACAAGAGAACTTCCGCCGTAGCTGATGAGGGGCAGCGTCAAACCGGTGGGGGGAAGAAGACTCAGGTTGACGCCGATGTGCAAAAGAGTCTGTATGCCGATGATGATCGCTGTTCCTGCCACAAAAAGTTTGGCGTTTTCTGTCAGATCCCGCCGCAGAGCAGTTATGCTTAACGCTCCGAGCATAAGCACAAAAAGCAGCAGCACCAGCAGAGCTCCGGCAAAGCCGATCGTCTCAGTCAGTGTGGCATAAGCTGAATCGTTATAAGGAAGCGGTACATAAGCATTGCTCCAGAGTGCCTGGCCCAACTTCGAACCGAACCAGCCGCCCCGGGCACTTGCCAGTTCAAGCTGCTGCAAATGCCAGGAACTTGAAGGATTGAGAAAGGCTTTCAGACGGTTTAGTGCATAAGGGTGGGAATGGATGAAAAGTGCCGCAGTACCTCCGGCAAGAACAGCACTGCCCAAGATCCATTTCCAGCTTATCCCGGCGATGAAGAGCAGCAGAATAAAAGTGGCAAGGTAGATGAAAGATGTTCCGAAATCCGGTTGTATGAGAATAGCTCCCAGCCAGAGCAGCGTATAGCCGAGTCCGGCAAGATATTGCCAGTGTTCCTTTTGGAAATGTTTGAGAATAAAGACCGCTCCCAAAAGGAAAAATCCTTTGGCGATCTCAGTGGGCTGCAGACTGAATGTCCCATACCGGAACCAACCGCACATCCCGTTGATCCGGGTTCCGAATAAAGGCAGGAACAGGACTGCCAAAAGAGATATTCCCGCCAGAAAAAGGGCGTTTTTACGGAAAAACGAGAAAGGAACACTTCCGCAAACCAGCATAAGAACAAGTGCCGTGACAAAGGCAAACAGCTGTCTGAAGACCAGATAATAAGGAGCAGAAGTTTCACTTTGAGAACTCATAATGGTGAGCAGCCCGAAAAAACTGAGCAGGATCATTGAAAAAACAAGTGTGCCGCGGAGTGAAAATTTCATAATGACAACTCCGTATTTTTCTGTTCAAGTTCTTCCAGAGATTCTTTCAAATGCAGATCCTTGCCGTTTGAAGGCGGCGAGATCAGTTTGAAGCTTTTGGGCATATAATTGCCGAAACGGTCAAGCAATACAGAAAAACGTCCCGGAAGACCGCGTAAAAGCAATTCATTTTCCAATTCCCAACCGCTGATACCGCATTGGACTCCGTCACGCAAGGCAACTTTGCCCGCAAGACGGCGAACAGTATCGGAATTACAGACAACTCTTTCCTGACGGACAAGAATTTTTAACGGAGCTCCTTTCAGCAGCAGCGGTTCAAGTGCAATCACTTCGTCCGGACGCAGATGACGCCGCAGCGGTGTCGAAGACGGTACACTGAAATCCAATTTACCGAAAAGTTCAATAAGCGTATGCTGTTCATCTTCACTGAGATCAGCTTCTCCGGCTCCCTTATAGTGCAGATCGCAGTAAAGTTCACTCCAGACCAGTACTTTCCCTTTTCTGTCAAGGATCCTGCCCCGTTTGGCCGGCAGGCTCCGCCAGACCCGGGCGATTTTTTCCCCTCGGGCAAGGATCATTTCCCGGTCAGGACCCGCCAGACGGCATCCTTTGACGGCACAGCACAGAAATCCGGCTCCGAAAGCCGTCAACAGAAAGAGAAATCTTGGATGATTCATCTTTTGCATATTCTGTTTACCTGTTTTTTCTGATAACTCCCGGCGGAGGAACCCGCCGGGCAACATACAGCATAGCCGGGATCATAAGAAAGTAAAAGCAGCCTGCGATCAGAAAAAGACCGTGGACTCCTCCC
>JAZUPO010000002.1:0-2438 GCA_045605205.1 Victivallaceae bacterium | reverse complement strand
GGAACAACGGCTTCTGACCGGACTGAAAGTTCTCTCTGACACATCGGGTGCAATGGTTCTCAAAACAATGGAACTTGCCGAACAGCTCCGGCCCAAACTCAACCAGCTGCCTTTGAGTTCTGCCGACCGGGTACGGCTGGTTATGGCTCTGGAAGACCTTGAACGCAGTGCCGCCAAAGTCAATTCCATTACTGATACGATCAACACAAAAGAAGATCTGCTTCTCAAAAATGTGCGGGTCATTGCCATAAAATATGAATTGGGAATGGTGATCATATCTGCGGGAGCTCTTCACGGAGTGTTTCCCGGAATGAACTTTGTTTCTGCCAACGGCAAAGTTGTCCTTCGGGTTTTGGATACCCGTTCTATGATTTCCGGGGCTTTGCCTGTGTCGGGCTCTCTTAATGATCTTGTTCCCGGGAGTAAGGTCAGCTTGCAGATCACCAGGATCCCGCCGGAAAGAAAGGAATACAAATAATGGCTTCAACAGAAAAAATTTTGCTCAAGGCCGGTATCCTCAGTGATATCCAGGCTCTTCCTTCCCGGCACGACTGGGGAATGTACAACTTTACCAAAGCTCTTGAACTTTTCAGAGAAAAAGGAATCGGATTGCTGATCAATGCCGGAGATATCGCCGAAAGCGGAAATCCTGAAACTTACGCCCTTTACTGGCAGTTGATCGACGAATATTTCCCGGGGGGAGTTGAACATACTGCCTGTGAAGGAAATCACGACTGCAACGGCAAAGCTCCTTTCCCTGAAGCCTTTGCCAAAGTGTGCAAAGGTTTACGCCGGGAATGCTGTAATCCGGAGCACAGAGTCATCGGCGGGTATGACTTCATCACCTTTGCAACTTTTGACCGGCTCCACTACGCCGAAAGCGAACTCCCCGCACTGGAAAAGGCATTGCAGAAAGCTGTTGACCGGGATCCTTTGAAACCGGTTTTTGTCATTACCCATTTTCCCCCGGAACAAACTGTTTCAGGCAGTTTTACTTCAGGTTCAAAGGAGCTGCTGGAAGTTTTTAAAAAGTTCCCTCAGGTGATCTCACTTTCGGGGCATACCCATTATCCTCTTTTGGATGAACGGACCATCTGGCAGGGGGATTTTACCGCCATTGAAACATCAACTCTTGCTTATGGATGTATGAGTGAGGAAAACTGTTTCAACTGTGTCAACGGCATACTGCCCTTTGGCCGTGAAGTGACAGAAGCCATCTATATGGAAATTTTTGAAACCCGGGTCGAGTTCCACCGCTACAATGTGACTGACGGCAGGGAATTGGGAGATCCCTGGGTGGTGGATGTGCCCTTTGTGCCGGAAAAGGCTTCTTACACTTCCGCCCGGAATCAGTTCCGGCAGGCTCCGGAATTTGCTCCCGATGCTGCTTTGCTCATACGTTATGATTACGGATACGCCTACATCATCTTTGACCGGGCAGTCAAGGGCGACTTTGCCCAGTTCTATGATGTGGAGTTTTCTCTTTACGATGAAGAAAAGAATGTATGGGGCGAATGGCAGGTTTACCGTTATGCTTCTGACTTCTACCGTTTTGAATTCAACCGTCAGGATAAACTCTATTTCAAACTTCCCGGTACTCTGCAGGAAAACCGTCTCTGTAAATTCAAAGTTTACGGTGTGGAATCCTTTGGTAAACGGGGCACCCCTCTGGAAATGGAATGTCGCCTCTGGCCCGGATATAAGTTCAAAGACGGTTCCCCCCTCTATCCCCAGGAGTGATTTGCAGAACATTTTTTTTCCGGCTCTTGAAAAAACTTTTTTTAATGGTATAGTATGTACAGGCAGCAGAATCCTGTCTGTACCTTTGAAACAATCAACTATGAGGAAAATATTTTATGAAAATCGGTCTGAGCAGTTACAGCCTTTCCCGTGCCATTGCCAAAGGCGAGTTGGGCATTCTTGAAGCCATTGACTGGGTCGCCAACGCAGGCGGTGAACATATCGAACTCGTCCCCGGTGCAACTTGGGACAGTCATACGCCCGGTCTGGTCGAAAAAATCGTCGCCCGTGCCAAAGAAGCCGGGATCGATCTTTCAAGCTACACCATTGGAGCCAACTTCATTCAGCCCGATGATGCCGCCCGTGCCAAAGAGGTGGCCCGTATCAAGGCTGAAGTGGATATCGCCGGAGCTCTGGGGGTGAAGTTTATGCGTTATGACGCAGGAAGTCGTCCTATCCCTGAAACTTCTCTTGAAAACTTTGAAAAAGATCTGCCTGTGGTGGCTGACTGCTGCCGCGAAGTGGCCGCTTACGCTGCCAAGTACGGCATTACCTGCAGTGTGGAAAATCACGGCTATCACTTCCAGAATTGTGAACGTGTCCGCCGTCTGGTCAATATGGTAAATCTGCCCAACTACCGTACCACTCTTGACGTTGGCAACTAAGTCGGATCGTAGCCATGTCGTTCTGTGAGCCAA
>JAZUPO010000001.1:0-13179 GCA_045605205.1 Victivallaceae bacterium | reverse complement strand
ATTATTGAATCCGGCCTTGATGTTCCCAATGCCAACACCATTATCATTGAGCGGGCAGACCGTTTCGGTCTGGGGGAACTGCACCAGCTCCGGGGACGTGTGGGCAGATGGAAAAATCAGGCCTATGCCTATATGCTTCTGCCCCGGAACACGCTTTTGGGCAGTGATGCCCGGAAACGTCTGGCAGCCATACGCCGCTGTTCCAGCTTGGGAACAGGATTTCAATTGGCACTTCACGATCTGGAGATCCGGGGTTCAGGGAATCTGCTGGGTTCGGAACAATCCGGCCATTTGAACGCCATCGGCTTTGACCTTTACTGTCAGCTTTTGAAACAGGATGTGGCTGCTCTTTCA
Source organism: Victivallaceae bacterium (assembly GCA_045605205.1). Lineage (GTDB taxonomy): Bacteria > Verrucomicrobiota > Lentisphaeria > Victivallales > Victivallaceae > UBA1784. The sequence continues at coordinate 12,825 of JAZUPO010000001.1, read as the reverse complement.
GGGAAAAAACTTGAACTTCTGCCTGAAGCCGAAGTCCGGATCGACTTTATTTCCTACGCATTACGCAGCAATGATCCCGGAGTGCTCTGCTGCAACATTCCGGCTGAATATATTTCCTGTGACAGACTCCGCTTTGACGCCTACCGCAAATTGGGAAAATTGCAAAGTGAAGCTGCACTTGATGATTTCGCTCTTGAACTCAGAGACCGTTACGGGACACTTCCTGCTGTTGTCAAAAATCTGCTTGCGGTCACCCGTATCAGGATCCTTACAGCCCTGGCGGATTACCGTCAGCTTTCTGTCATCAACGGCAGAGTCTCTCTGAATAATCCCGGGGGAACCATTTACCGTCTGGCAGACGGCACAGCTCCGCGGATCGACTGTCGTGACACGCCGGAACTGCGTTTGCGTCACCTGATGAACATTATAAAAAAAGCCGCTGAAAGAAGGTAAAAAATATGCCGTGCACACCTGGTTCGATAGATTTACATACTCACAGCTGTTTCTCGGACGGAACCTGTACTCCGACGGAAATACTGGCTCTTGCTGGTGCAAATGAACTTGCGGCGGTAGCCCTGACTGACCACGATACCACTGCGGGGATCCCGGAATTTCTGGAAAGCTCCCGGAGCTATCCGTTGCTTCAGGCGATCCCGGGCGTGGAACTTTCCACCCGGTACGGGGCACGGGAACTGCATATCGTCGGACTTTTTATCGACCACACCGATCCGGTTCTTTTGGAATACCTGGCCAGGGAACAGGAACGGCGTGCCAAACGCAACCGGGATATGAAGATCAAACTTGCCCTCTTGGGCTACCCTCTTGATGACGATGAACCCGCCTTTGCCGCGGCAGGCGGTATGGGGGCCAATCTGGGGCGTCCGCACTTTGCTCAGGCACTTATGGAAAAGTACCACTTCCCTGATCTGCGGAGTGTTTTTGAAAAATTACTGGGGAACAACAAACCCGCTTACATTCCCCGGGAAAACTCTTCTCCCCGGGAAGCCATTGCCGCCATCCACGCCTCCGGCGGTCTGGCAGTCTGGGCCCATCCCATTTACCGGGACAGAAATGAAAGAGCTTACGTCCGCCGGGTGGCACGGAAACTTTCTGCTCTCGGACTGGATGCAATGGAAGGGTATTACTCTCTTTTCGGCCCCCCGGAAACCCAACTGGTCACAGAAGTAGCCGCTCAGTTTGATCTTCTGTTATCGGGGGGCAGTGATTTTCACGGCGAACATTCACCCAATATCAATCTCGGATGCGGAGCGGGCAAACTCAACGTGCCCGCCTCTCTCCTTGAAAAATTGAATGAACGTTCCGCTCAGAAAAAACAGTTGCCCCCCGCCGCACAGAATCCTGAAAATCCGGTTTGATCCTGACGATCTTTCTTTTGGATGCCCAACTCTCCCCCAAGAGTTCTTCCCACCGGTGTGCAAAAGATAAAAGCCGGAAAATTCTTCCTGAAAGAAACTGAAGAAATTACTGAAACATAATCCCCAATCTTCTTGAAAAAAAGCATTTGCCGGTGTATATTAGACCTGAAGACATTTTTATTCAAGGACTTTGTTTACTATGGAAAAGTTGTATCTTGGTATTGATATCGGTTCAACCACCTTTAAGGCGGTTTTGATGAATGAACGCGGCAAGGTGCGTCAGACGATCTATCAGCGTACCCGCCCCGCAGACACCGGAAGAGTCCGCTGTTCCGGAATCTGCTCAAAATGCGGAGCCTGTAACTTCGGTCAGCTGCGGCAGACTGTCGATAAGTTTCTTCAGGATGCCGGAGTTCCCGGACTGCAGAACATCACCTGTACAGTTGTGACCGGAAGTCAGATCGTTGAGGATACCGCAGATTTCATTCCCTACGACTTCCGCATCAGCGAAGTGACCGCTCACGTTGCCGGTGCCAGACATTACCACCCTGACTGCAAAGCTATTCTCGATGTAGGCGGTCAGGACAGTAAAGCAATGGTCTTTAACGACCATATGAATCTGTGGAACTACAAGATGAGCGGCATCTGTGCCGCCGGTACCGGAGCGTTTCTTGACAGCGTTGCAGCCAAACTGGATGTGCCCATCGACAAGATGGCTGACAAGGTGAATTACGACAGCAATCTGGAATTTTCCTCCGTTTGTGCCGTGCTTTCAGCCACCAGTATCAATAAATTCAAAAACCGCTTTCCCCTGGGCGATATCATCGGCGGTGCCTGCCGTGCTCAGGCCCGTACCATTATGTCCGGCGTGGGTGAACTTTTCCTCGGTTACAAAGGCGACATCGTCTTTCAGGGCGGCGTGGCCTATAACCGGGCAGTTGCCTACTATCTGCACGAGATCACCGGAAACAAGATCGTCATTCCTGAATTTCACAGTGTTATGGGAGCCCTCGGTGCTGCCTGCCTGGCACGGCAGTTCTCCGACCTCAAAGGGAAACTTGAGACCAAGCTGCCCGAAATCCCTGAAATCAAACACGAATCGGTTGCGATCCGGGCCGCCGCCAACAAAAAGACTTACATCGGTCACTCCGATGCACCTATGGTGTGGAGAAACCTCTTCTTCCCGCCTGAAGTCCTCAATGCTCTGGGAGCAAACACCTTGACCCTTGAAACCTACGCCGCCCTTTTCGCCCGGAATCAGCACCGGATCAAACGCTGCTTCGACAAGGCGGCCTGCAAGGGATTTTCGGGTGAAACCTGCTCCTTCCTGCGGGTTCTTGAGGGCAGCAAGCTCCCTCCCCCGGCAGCGGTCATTTCAACTTCCCAGCCCTGTCAGCAGGGAGAACGGATCTTCCGTGACCTTGCCCGTGACTACGGTGTCACAGACCGTTTGTTCTCACTTCACACCCCTGCCATCGGCGGACTGTGCGACTCCAACGTGGAACATTTGGCAGAAGACCTTGAGCGTTCCGTCAGAAATCTTGAACGGACCACCGGATTGACAATGAAACTGGAAAACCTCGCACGGGCCTGCGAACTTTCTAATGAAGCCCGGGAATACACCATCAAGTGCAACGAACTGCGTTACTACTGTCCCCCCTTGATCCGCGGAGCAAAAGCGATCTATTTCGCCTCAATTTTCAGCCAGCTCTGGGGCCGTCCTGAAATGGTGGATATCCAGAAGTCTCTCTATGAAGAACTCCTTGAAGCCAAATCCAAACTTGATCCCGAACTGCAAATCGAAGACACCCACCGTCTGCTTTGGCTTCATCTGCCGCCTTTCTACGACACCTCTCTGATGGATTACATCGAACTCAAATGTAATGCCCCCATCGTCTTTGAAGAAGTCAACTTCGTCGGCTGGCAGCCCCTCGATGCCTCTGATCCCTACCGTTCACTTGCCAAAAAGATCCTGACTCAGGGCTTTATGGATCCGGCACTCCGGGTAAAAGAGATCATCGAAACCGGTAAAAAACTGAAATTCAACGGCTGTATCCTCTACAACCACGGTTTCGGCCGCTGCTCTATGTCAGACAGTTCCTTTATCAAACATCTGAGACAGGAACTGACCGAAGCGGGAGTCCCGCTGCTTGTCCTCGACGGCGACTGCGTAGACACGACCATCGACCCCTGCAGTACGGAAACCAAGATTTCCGCCTATGTTGAAGCCCTCAATCTGAAAAAATACGGCAATATTTTCGGCCGCCTGAAAGGAGAAAAATGATCCGCAAAGCAGGCACTTACCGCACAGAACTCCGGGAAAATATGCGGGGCGGCAGCGGTACTGTAAAAATCGAACACTTCTGGGAGCCGGGTACTGAAATGCTCGCCCATAACCGTATGGCGGCACGTCTGACTCTGCCTCCGGGGGGGGCTATCGGATTCCACAACCACGAGAATGAGGACGAGATCTTTGTCATCGTCAAAGGTCAGGCCGAAGCAGATGACAACGGCAAGATAACTCTTCTCAATGCGGGCGACACGCTGCTTACCGGAAACGGTGCCGGTCATTCTATCCGTAATGTGGGCAAAGAGGATCTGGAACTCGTCGCCCTTATTTCCACCTATTGAGTTTTGAATTATGCTGAATAAAGATTTTCTGACTTTGGCCGGTCGTTTCGGCACGCCCCTTTTTGTCTACGACGGCGATGTGCTCCTTGAACGCTATCAGGATCTGCACCGTTTCATTCCTCACCCCCGGCTCCAGATCCATTATGCTCTCAAAGCCAACTTCAATCCGGCTTTTCTCGGCTTGCTCAGAGATGCCGGATGCGGTATTGATGCCGTCAGCCCCGGCGAGGTTGAATATGCCCTGTTTCTGGGATTCGATCCTCAAAAGATCATTTACACCGCCAACAATATGACCGATGCTGAATTTGAAAAGGTCTATAAAACCGGCGTTGTTATGAATATCGGTGAACTTTCACGGCTGCGGAAAGCCGGAAAAGCTCATCCCGGTATGAAAGTTTGCTTGCGGTTCAATCCTGATGTCACCGATGGGGACAATGTCCGTACAATGACCGGCGGAGACCTGACAAAGTTCGGGATCCTGCTGGAAGATATTGACGAAGTGCTCTCTATCGTCAAAGAGTTCAACATAAAGGTCGTGGGACTTCACGAGCATACCGGAAGCGGTATTCAGAAACCCGAATCATTCCACGCAGCAATGAAAGCTCTGATGAGCATTGCCACCCCTGAAAACTTCCCTGATCTTGAATTTATGGACTTCGGCGGCGGCTTCAAAGTCCCCTACAAGCCCGATGAAGAACGGATCGACTATGTTACCCTGGGAGCCGGGATCGCCCAGAGATTCCGGGAGTTTGAGAAACAATACGGCCGGGAACTCAATATCAAATTTGAGCCGGGTAAATTTATTTCCGCCGAATGCGGTACTTTGCTCGTCACAGTCAACACCCTCAAACGCAACCGGAAACGGCTTATTGCGGGAACCGACTCCGGGTTCCCGCACTTGATCCGTCCCGTTTTTTACGGTGCTTATCATCAGGTTTTCAACTTGAGCAATCCCGACGGGAAAGAGGAAGTTTACGATGTTTGCGGCAATATCTGCGAAACAGGAGACCGTTTTGCAGAACAGCGTTCCCTGCCGGAGATCCGGGAAGGTGATGTGCTCGGCATTGCCAATGCCGGAGCCTATTGTTATTCTATGGGCGGGATCTACAATCTCCGTGCAATGCCCGCGGAGGTGGTGGTCAAAGGCGGCAGGGTCATTTCCCACCGCCGGAGAGTTTCAGACAGCGAATTGATAGCCGATATAACAGGAACTACGGAAAAATGCGATATGGAGCTCTGAATCCTGTCAGCGAAGGGGTGTGGTTGGCAGTAATGGAAGATGACACACTGCTTATCAACACCTTTTCTCCGATGAAAAGCCGGGAAGCCGCGGGTTTGCCCGGTTTTGTGGAACATACTCTTGCTGAACACGGTCTGAAAATTTCAGACATAAAATTCTGGAGCACCGGGGCCGGTCCCGGCGGGTTCACCGCTTTGCGTATGACTGCCGCCTTGATCGCCGCCTGGGCTCTTGAGCACGACGATATCAAGTTCCGTTGTGTTCCAGCTGCTTTTGCCCTGACCGGCCGGTTCCCCGGCAAAGAAGGAGATCAGCTTGATTGCCTTTTCGACGGACGCAACCGGGAAATACTTCTCTACGGTATGGAATATAAAAACGGCCATTGGGAAAGCCGTGATTTCTCAGCGGTGCTCAACAGTGAAGATTTCCAAACCTACAAGGCTTCCGCTCCCGGCCGTTTTATAACTGATGCGGCGGAATACGATGCCGTCATCAAGATCACCGGCAGTGAAGATATTGAAAAATGTGTTTCAGAATGTGCAGATCTGATCAGGACAACGGCGTTGCCCTACGATAACAACACCGACAATCTTGTATACATTCGTGAAGCAGTGGAGTTAAGAGGATGAGCGACACGACTTCTCAAACAGACTCAACCGTCCAGACGCCTTCCCCCAAAGTTAAGAAAACCTTTTGGTTGACTCTTGCTCTGGTTGTCATTATTGTCATAATGGCCGTACCGATTCTGCTGTTCCAGGCAATTTTCAAACCGTGGAAAGAAATCCCGCCGGAATCTCTGACGGCTCAGGATTTCTCAGTACAATACAAACTTATGCGTAAAGTGTCCAAGACTCTTTCCGGCAAAAAAATTAAAACAAAAGCGGTTTTGACCTTAAAAACACAGGAAATCAATTCTCTTTTCAAACTTGCAGGCAATATAAAGCCTAAAAAACTCCCCTTCCCGATACGTTATCTTCAGCCTGTTTGTGACGACAATGGAATTTTCTCTCTGACCTACCCCTACCAGGTTCAACATTCGTGGCTGGCAGGTAAGGCAATTTATTTGAATATCTCATTCAAGCTCCTTAAACAACCCGGAAAAGATGTAACTTGTATCATCACCTCTGTCAAGGTCAATAATATTGTACTGCCCGCATCTGTACAAAAAAAACTGCAGCAGAAAGTTGATGTGGAAATCCAAAAAGGAGCCAAGGAAATTTCCGGGCTTGCAGACTCTCTCTCTTTTGAAAAGGGAAAACTGATACTCGTGTACAATCCTCAAGCCCTGATGCAATGTGTTATGGGCGGATTCTGAAAGCCATTTCTACCCTCAAAATGGAAAAATAAAGAAAGCAGGTTGTATTATCTCGCGACCACACAAGACTGATAAGCTCAAAAGAGAACCCAATGCAAATATTGTTTCCGAGACTGACCTGCTTTCTGGTATATAATTTAACACGCCGGAAGTGAAAAGTCAAATTTTTTTTGGAGGGAATCTCTCCTTTTTTCTCCGCTTTTCACCTGAAAGCAATCGTTTTTGATCTTCAAAAGAAGATTCAGACACCTCAAATAATTTTTCTTTTTTTAAGGCGTAATCTCCTTGTAATTTCCAGACAGACGGGTTATATTAAAGTAGGGTTTCATTTATAAATTTCTCAACGGAGAATGAATTTCTATGAAGAATATTTCTTTTTCACACTCCTGCAGGAGTGTGAAGCTGTACAGCTTCACATTGATCGAACTTCTTGTTGTTATAGCCATTATTGCCATTCTTGCAGCAATGCTCCTTCCGGCACTGCAGCAGGCCAGGGAGCGTGCAAAGGGCACAACTTGCAACAATGTGCTTTCCCAGATGGGCCGTGCCAATGCTATGTATGCTGCCGACAACTTGGACTGTGTTACACCTCTCTATAATGCAAAAGACTATAATCATTGCAACCGCACCTGGTACTTTGCCTCACAGAAAAGCGGAACTCTTGCCCCTTACTTGGGAACCGATCATACCGGTATGCTGACGGGATGGGATATGAACAACAAAGGCGAAATCATTGTTGACAAATACATTTGTCCCTCTCTGGAACTCCCCGCAGACTGGAAAACCGGTCAGCACCGGTTCACTTCATACGGCCACAACGCTTATCTTAATGTCTATTATTTCACAACCCCTAAAGCACAGAGAATCGGATTGTTCAAGTATCCTTCTTCTACAATGCTTTTCATCGACCTTTACGGACGTTCCCGTCAATGCCATTACAGCGTCTCCAGCCGTTACGGCATTCCAGCCAACGGCGACTACCCGATGTTCCGTCACAATGGTAAGGCCAATATACTTTATGTGGGCGGCAATGTGGGAGCAAAAACTCTTGCGGATCCCGTTTTTCAAAAGGTTGATATCACCTTCTGGGGTGCATTCTAAAGATTCCAGCCCAATCGAGCAGAAGGGACTTGTGAGGGGACAATCTCGCCTTGTCCCGTCCTCTCACACCATCGTACGGCATACGGAGGTTCAGTAACTTGTGTGCAGACAAATCTGTACCGTCTTTCCTGTCAGTTGCCCCCAAAGATATGCTCCAACGACCTCTGCAGCCTTCTCAACATTCAACTGTGCATCACTGCACAGGTTGGATTTTTTGATCCGTACCGCTGAGATATCCGCGGATAAATGCATTGACTTTCATCCAATATATCTGCCGCATTTGCACCACAAGGTTCGGTCTGTATCTGACTTCGCTTTGTTTGGCAAGCTCATCCGCCTTGCATATACCTTATATGCAGTTTCTGTTCGTCAGACCGGGATCTTGCTATTGACTTTTGAGATGCTTTTCAATCAGCTCTGTTCCCGATAGATAACTGTACCAATGATCCGGAAAAATAAAAAAAATCCTATGACAACCTTGAAAAAAATATAAACTGCTGATATAATATAATTTGTGCAGCGTTTAAAATCAAAAATCAATAAATCGAAAATAAAATGAATTTCAAAAAACTTCTGCCTGCTTTTTTAAGACACCGCCTGGGAAAGTTAAAGAGATATTTTCTCCGGAAAAAGGGGATCCGGGAATATCTCGCCTGGGCTGATCACCCGGGAGTTGTTTCAGGCAATTGCCCGGGAACAGAACTTTTCAAAAAATACATCAGAGTTGTCCATTTGGAAATAGACCGTTTTTGCAATCGCCGGTGTGTCTATTGTGCAAATCACAAAATTCCCGGTAGGCGTGAACACTCTGTAATGCCGGATAAATTGTTTGAAAAGTGTCTTTCAGAACTTCGCGATATATCTTATAATGGATATATCGAATTTAACGGTTTTAATGAACCGCTTGCAGATGTTCCTTTGGTACTGAAGAGAATCAAATCATTGAAGCTGGCCCTACCGGAATGCCGGCTGCTGATCAACTCCAATGCAGATTATTTGGATCAGGATTTATTGAACACACTTGCGGCGGCAGGTGTTGATTATATGATGATAACATTGCATCTCAATGAAAATGAATTTCATCTGAACGATGAACAGCGCCTGCAAAAATTCAATATGTTTGCGGCACGTTTGCCTGCTTGCACTTTCGCTTATGATCCGTCAATGGAAGTGTGGTCATTTAAACATCCAGATGGTTTGTCAATGATTGTTCGGGTTTCAGATTTCTGTGTAGTCGGCCATAATTTTGCAGGATGTGCCGGTAAAAAAATAAAGCGCCGGGTACCGTGTTTTGTACCGCTTGTGCATTGCTATATTGACTATTCCGGGCGAATCGCATTTTGCTGTTCTGCCAATCTTGATGCTCAATTATGTGCACCGCTGATTGCCGGAGATGAAAATTCATCAACTATGTTTGATGTCTTTGCATCAAAAAAAACGATGGAGTTGCGGCATAAATTACTTAATGCAAAAAATATGCCTGCCTGCTGTCAGGTGTGCGATGCACAAATAGATTATCCTGTTGATAAGAATTTTCAACGTAACCCCTATTATCCTTTTTTTGAATAATATATTTTTAATGTGCCACTCAAATGGTGGAGGTTTAAAAAATTCACGAACAGAGATGATTTGAGGCAGAAAAAGTTCGCTGAATTTGCAACAACAAGATTGGAGGTCATAGGATCAAGGTTGCGATCCATACACTCCACGGAGGCGTAAAATGACTTCAAGTCAATGGCGATGTATGTCGATCGGTCATTGCTCTTTTTCCTTGACACCCATTTTTTCAATAAGGCAATTCTGGCTTTTATCGTGTTTGGGATGCAGACACCATCTGATACAGAGGCTAAATTTGCTGCAGAAAAAACTAAGGGGGATTGGGGAATTCCAACGAAAGTTATCCCCAAATCCCCCCAGCATATCATTCTAAAGATTCCAGCCGACAAAAAAAGCTGCTGCACTCTACACGTTGCAGCAGCATTTTTTATCTGCGGAAAGCATTTATCCCAGTAAAGTTTCAAACTCCTCTTTCAGGATAACAATACCGTATTCGCAGAATCTGCCGCCCTTTTTAAGATATTCAGCCACAGCCTTACGCATACCGGTATTGTGAGGTCTCCGATCAATATCCGCAGGGGTACCGTTGGGAATGTCAAAAACCCGCCAGACCACTTCATTGGTCTCATCCACGCCGTCCATTCTGAAAAGGTGGCCGAGACTCTGGAAATCGGCAAGATTGGTGCTTTTCATAATCTGAGTAAAGACAGGATCGAGGATCCAGGAATAACAGACGATAGCCTTGTAATCAAAATCCTTGCGGTATTCGGCAAAGAATTTGATCATCTTGCGGAAAGAGTCGATACACAGTTCCCGCTTCAGAGGTCCGGCGGCAGGGATGTGGATATTGATACAGGGATCACCGTTTGAGAAAATCGCCTTGTCATTGTGTTCGGCACAAGGCTCCAAACGGATAGAACCGTCTTCATTGCGAAAACAGGCAACTTTGCCGTAAAATTGGTGGTCGTAGTTGCACTGCAATCTGCCAAACTGCAATATTGAACCTTTCCGCAACGCCTTTGTCCAACCGTAAATACGCATATCCAATCCGGCGATGCCGCAATCGGCCATAAACTTATCCAGCCACAATCCCAAGTCGGGCTTGATATTATCAAGCATTTCCTGAGTAAAATTCATCTTCTTATAGTGCTCGACCATCTGCGGCCATCCGGCGACAGCCATAATGAGCATAAAACGGCGGTATTCCTCACCGGGAAAAGCTGTTTTTATTTCCTGAGGATCAAATTGTTCTGCATTAAAGATCCTGTCAAAAAAAACAGGATCCACCTGTTCAAAAAATTCTCTATTCTGCTCCACATATTCAGGCTTCAACTGAAGTTCTGCGGCATAATCGGTAAATTGTTTCCAACTCAGCATTTTCAACTCCTGACTTCAAGACCGCATTCCTCCAAATGGAAGCGGAAATGATTTCTCCTCAAATAGGTACGTAAAGTTTCAATATCCAACTCTTTGGGATCGCAATGATTCTGTACAGCCAAAGCAGCGGCCGTCCCGGCTGCTTCTCCCGTCATCGCAGCAGCGGGGATCACTCTGAAAGTCTCCCAGGCATCGCCTCTGGCCCCCATACATCTGCCTGCGGCAAGAACACCGTTGAGCGTTTCGGGCAGCAGTGAACGATAGGGGGTTTCCCATACAAATCCGCACTTGCGCCAATCAGCGTAAAGGCCGATAGAATCCTCAAAGTGTTTGCCATACATATCATCATCCAGCATAAAAAGAGTCTTGGCACAGGCAATTTTCCGAAACTGAGGCATTGCGGGCAGATGAACAGGAAAGTGCTTATGGCGTTCATCCGGATCGACACTGTATTTTTTGTCATAATGCTCCCGGATGATCTGCCAGGCACTCCGGGTAAAATGAGTTGCACTTTTTCCGGATTCAGGCTCTTCGATCTGAGGATAATTGACAATGGGCCCGGTAGGCTGAATGTGCAAATCATTGATAAAATGATATCTTTCCGCCGCTCCCGGAGCATTTTCCAGCCACCAGGGAGAAATATAGTTGATCCCGGTCTCATAGGCTCCCCCTGCCCTGCGGATCAAAGAAGCATCTCCTGTACTGTCAATAAAACACGCTCCCTCAATATCAAAGATCCCGGAGGCATTGGCAGTTTGAACTTTTCTGATCCGTTGTGTTTCATCCGTTTCAGCGGCAATGATCATCGTATCAAGAAAAAGCTCCACCCCGGCTTCAAGGAGGATCTTATCCAGTTCAAGAGTAAATCCGGCAGGATTGAAATAACATTTGAACCTTTTTTCTTCGGGCTTGTAACCTTTTGGGCCTCCCCATTGTTCAGGCAGATCAAAGGGCCCGTAGTTCAAACTGTGCAAAAGCAGTTCTTCGGCGATACCGAAAGTCACTTGAGTTCCTTTGCCGTCACAAAGGGGCAAATAAACAAGGATCAACCCGCTGGTTGCCAATCCGCCAATAAGAGTTTGCTTTTCAATCAGGGCTGTTTTCATTCCCGCCCTGGCAGCAGCAACAGCGGCAGAGATCCCTGCGATACCGGCACCGGCAACAACGACGTCAAACTTCAAATTGCTATCCATAAGTAAACTTTTTTCTTCAAACTGGTATTTACGCGAAAAAAGTTCCGGAATCACAGGTACAGATTCCGGAACTTTTCGGACTTTCGAACGGCAGCAAAACTTGCACCGTTCATTCATAGATCAGAGAAAATCAGTCCTGATCATAAGCGTGACCGGCAGAACCGAGCACTTCAACGTTTTTGCGCTTGTAAAGCTCTTTGAGAGCGGTACGGGCAGGACCGAGATATTTGCGGGGGTCGAATTCTTCGGGCTTTTCGCACATAACTTTGCGGATAGCAGCAGTCATAGCCAGACGGCCGTCGGAGTCGATATTGATCTTGCAGACAGCGGACTTGGCAGCTTCGCGGAGCTGATCTTCGCCGATACCGATAGCATCTTTGAGTTTACCGCCGTTGGCATTGATGATCTGGACCTGATCCTGGGGCACGCTGGAAGAACCGTGGAGCACGATGGGGAATCCGGGGATCATCTTCTCGATCTCGTGGAGGATGTCCAGACGGATCTTGGGATCGTCGCCGGGCTTGAATTTATAAGCACCGTGAGAAGTACCGATAGCGATGGCGAGAGAATCAACGCCGGTACGCTTCACGAATTCATCGACTTCTTCGGGACGGGTATAGGTGTGTTTTTCGGCTTTGACGTCGTCTTCCACACCGGCGAGAACGCCCAGCTCACCTTCGACGGTGACGTCGAACTGATGGGCATATTCCACGACCTTGCGGGTTTCGGCGATGTTTTCTTCGAAAGACAAATGAGAACCGTCGATCATAACGGAGCTGAAACCGAGGTCGATGCAGCTTTTGCAGGTTTCAAAATCCGGACCGTGGTCCAGGTGCAGAACGATCGGAATACCCTTGCCGCCGGAAAGTTCCTTGGCGTACTCAACAGCACCCTGAGCCATGTAGCGGAGCAGAGTCTGGTTGGCATAGTCACGGGCACCCTTGGAAACCTGGAGGATCACAGGAGACTGGGTTTCAACGCAAGCCTGGATGATCGCCTGCAGCTGTTCCATGTTGTTGAAGTTGTATGCCGGGA